>NZ_JAYMZR010000006.1:0-52797 GCF_035828615.1 Streptomyces sp. H27-D2
CTTCCCGGTCTCGGTGACGACCCGGACAGCCCCCTCACGGAACTCCGCATCGAACTTCCGCCGCTTCTCCGCCATGACTCTCAACTTCCCCTGCAATCACGGACTCAACGCTACGAGGGGAAGGACAGGTGCGAGCGCTACGCGCACCGCCTGCGAACGCATACCGTGGATTTCGCCGACTACCTGGGGCTGCCGTACATGTCCGTGCGCAGGATGGTCTGGCGCCTGACCGAGGGCGAGCTGGAGCTGCTGGAGCGGCGCACCGGCGTCGGGGCCGAGCAGCTGAGGGTGATGACACTGGAGGCGTTCGACGGTTCCCTCGTGCGGATCACCGGGCAGACCCGCCGGCTGACAGCGCCCGCCAACTGGCGGTTCTACGGCACCACCTCGCGCTACTGCCCCGCCTGCCTGGCCGACAACGGGGGCCGGTGGCAGGTGCACTGGCGCCTGGGCTGGACCTTCGCCTGTACCCGCCACCGGGTCCTGCTCCTCGAACGGTGCCCACGCTGCGGCAAGCACCCGCCCGTGCTCAGCGGCGGCAACCACCGCATGCTGTCCCGGCCACAAGCCTGCCGTTCCCTGACCGAGCGCGACGGCCGCGGCACCCGCTGCGGCTACCCCCTGACCGAAGCCCCCGCCGTCTCTCTCTCGCCGAAGGCGGTGCGGTCCTGCTATCGCAGGCCAGCGTCAACGCGCACGTCATCGCGGAGCATCGCAGTGCTGCCGCGCGCGAACGGGCCGGCGAACTGTCACACCTGGGACGACGAGCGCTACGCAACATCGGCACCCGGCCCGAAGTCGTGCCACCCATCGCACGCGACATCATCACGGCCTGCGGCGGCGAGCTTCTCGCCGGCGCCTCGGCGATGGAGATCCACGACGCGCGCAACGTTGCCATCGGGACCACCCTGGCCGCCATCGCGCCACCGATCCCGAGCATCCGCTGCGCGAGGACGTGTTCGCGTGGATGTGCCTCGCGCCGGACCGCGAAGTGGGTGAGCTGCGCGAACACCCCACGCGGTACTTGCCCAACTGGAAGTCCGCAGGCCCCCGCGTGATCAAGCGCATCCTCGCCGCGTCCGACGGCCAGCTCACCCTCAAGGCCCGGCTGCGCTACGGCACAGCGACCGCCGAGCCCGCCGTGCCCTACCTGAGCGAGGCGGACATCACCGTGCGGGCGTCCAAGACGCCCGGCATGCTCTGGCCGTCCTGGACGCTGCGGCTACTGCCGCCCAAGAGCCCGCACCAGCCGAGGATCGCCGGCCTCCGACGCGCCTGCGCAAGCCTCATGCTCATTCCCGGCGGCCCGGCCGGACACCGCCAGGGCGCCCGGATCATGGGCAATCCGCACTTCCGCAGCAACCTGGAGGCCCTGCTGCCCTTCGTCGACGTCGATCACATCTGCAGCACGCTGTCCCACTACGCGCGCGTGCTCGACACGCACGAGGTGCCGATCGACTACGCACGCCGCCGAGCCCTGGTCGCCGACGAGATGAGTCCGTTGCTCCTCGACGAGAACGCCCACTGGCGCATCTGCAAGAGCCTGGGCACCCGGCAATTCCAACAAGTCCACCTCTACCGGCTGCGCTGGCAGCTGCGGCGGCTACTGCTCGGGGCCGACCCGCAACTCGGCAACCACGCACCCGCCTGGACACACCGCTTCGCCTACCGGACGCACCCGGAGATCCTCGCCTTCCTCGACGAGCAGGCGCACCGCAACCTCGCCGCCCACCACATCACCGACGAGCCGGTGACGTGGGAGCCACCAGCACACTGGCTCGACGACATCGCTCTGCCCCAACCGCCCGTCGGCACCCCCACCGAGCGCGTCCGCGCCCTGCTGACCCCCAACTCCACCGCCCGTGACGTCGCCCAGACCCTCGGCCTCACGGTGCACCAACTGCGCCTGCTGATGGAGAACCGCCGCCTGAGCGCGCAGACCCGCCCGCACAACAAGGGCAACTACCCCCGCCCACCGCGCCAGGGCTACTTGGTACCCGACCAGCTGCGCGACCGGCGATCGTCGCGACCATTGAAGTTCACCCGAGCCCCCGACGAGCTTGCCGTGGAGCCCAGACGAACCGCATAAACCTTGGCCTCGTGGCCATGCCCGGATCCTCGGCGCGTCACCGAGAGCGACCGCTCTTTCGAGTGCGGCGGGCAGTTCTGCTCATGATCAGCCGACACGCCCTCTGCTCACCGCTCGCGGAAACCTGCGTTTCCGCAGGAGCCGGTGCTCACGAAAGCGCGCTCCCTACAGGTCGAGTACCCTCCGTGATCAGGTGGTCTCCCGGCGCTCTTGCCTGGCACACAGATCTCACGCCATGATCAAGCAGGACCGACTGATGGACGATCGCTGTGATCTTGACGCTGGGGGGCGTATGGGTGCCTATCGTTTCAACCCGCCACCGAACTGGCTGATGCCAACCGGCTGGACTCCGCCCACGGACTGGACACCGGACCCCTCCTGGCCGCCACCCCCCAACGGCTGGCAGCTGTGGATTCCGGCCCAGCAGGACGAAGAAGGCCCCGCGCCCGCGGCCGAGATTCCGGCGCCCCGCCGGCAACGCTGGTTCCGGCGCAACCGGGGAGAGGGGGGAAGCGAAGCCGAGCAACTGCGCGACTGGATCTCGCGAACCCAGGGCGCCGACGCCGCGACGGTAGCGCTGCTGAAGCAGCAGACCCGTCAGGAAGCCGAACAACTGCGCCGGCAGACGGTAGACGAGGCCGACGAGATCGTGCGCGAGGCTCGTCGTACGGCCCAGGACAGTCAGGCAGCCGCCCGCCAGGCCGCGAAGGACACGGAGAAGGCACGGAAGGAGGCGGAGCAGCACCGCGCCGAGGTCTATCAGGCGGAGAGCCGGCTGAACGACCTGCGTACGCGGATCGTGACCACCGACGAGACCGTGATGCTCCAGCAGATCGGGATTTACGCCTACCGTCACCCGCTCGACGACGCCGTGGCCTACCGAGCCCGTCTGGACGCCATCAAGGCGAAGATCAAGGAACTCGCCCGCTCACAGCAGGCCGTACTCGGCGCCAGCGGTTGGACCGTCAACGGATCGGCCCGCCAAGGCACCAAGATGATCCGCGACTACTCGAAACTCATGCTCCGCGCCTACAACGCCGAAGCCGACTACGCCGTGCGCAGCATGCGTCCACACCGCCTCACCTCGCTGGTCGACCGCCTGTACAAGAGCCGGGAGACGATCGCCAAGCTGGGCGCCACCATGGACATCCGGATCGCCGATGCCTACCACGACACGCGAGTCGAGGAGCTGCGTCTGACGGCGGACTTCCTACAGCGCAAGGAAGAGGAGAAGCAGGCCCAGCGCGAGGCCCGAGCACGCGAGCGTGAAGAGGCAACCGCACAGCGGGAACTGGACCGCGAGCGGGAGAAGCTCCACAAGGAGATGAGCCACTACCAGAGCGCCCTGGACAGGCTGCGGGCCCAGGGTGATCTTGCGGCCGCCGCGGAGATGGCGGCGAAACTCGCTGAGATCGAAGGGGCTCTGGACGACGTGGAGGCCCGTGCCGCCAACATCCGCACCGGCTATGTGTACGTGATCTCCAACGTCGGCGCCTTCGGCGACAGCATGGTCAAGATCGGGATGACCCGGCGACTCGAGCCTCTGGAGCGCATCTACGAGCTGAGCGGCGCCGCGGTGCCCTTCCGATTCGATGTCCACGCTCTGATCTTCAGCAAGGACGCAGTCGGCCTCGAAACCCGGCTGCACCAGGAGTTCGCCTCGCGCCGCGTCAACCGGGTCAACAGCCGCAAGGAGTTCTTCCGCGTCACGCCGGCAGAGGTCAAGGCCGTCCTCGAACGCAGCGCCGGTGAGCACCTGGTCGAGTTCAACGAAGTCGCCGAGGCGATCGAATGGCGCAGCAGCACTACGGCCAGCGGGCAAACTGCTGCATCGTGAGATCCACGCCGGCGGCCACCAAGACAGCGGTGGCTGCGGCACCCCACACTGATCGGAACGAAGGGTTCGGCCGCCTGTCTGGCCTACCAGGCCAGGCTTGGCCCACCAGGGGACCACTTCTTCCGGCTGCCATCGCACCTTCGATCATGCGCAGAACCGATTACCGAGTCGCGGGCCTCGTTACAGCCTACCCGGCGAAATCAGCTCAGTGACCGTCGAAGTGCCGAGGGCGTGGGGCGGCCGATGGGCAGTACACCGATGACGATGAGACGGGGTACTTCGGTGGCGCTTCGGGCGTAGCCGGTGATCCAAATGCGGTCGTCGAAGGCGGAGTAGCCGGCTTGATGGTTGCTGTGGTCGCCGATCAAGAGCATGCCGAATGGTGGCCCCGTGGCGGTGGCCTGGTAGACCTGCAAGAGATCGTTGAGGGCGGTGGCTGGGGAGTACCAGCTTGGCTGGTCCAGGTGCAACGCCGCAGTACGCAGGCCCTCTACCAGTCTCGACCAAGCGCTCTGACTGCGTGTCCGCGTACCGCGCGCACTTGCTGTTCGCCGTGGACGGCGTTGAGGATGATCAGGCCACAGGTTAGGGCGGGTACGAACCACTGGGCGTAGGAGAGGTGCTGTTCGGCCAGGCTGGTGTCGAGCGGGTGACACGACCAGGACCTGCTGCCGCAGTGCTGGACGTCGACAGAGCCCTCGCTCCCGCAGAAACAGACGGCCCCTCCTTCGAGGTTCTTCGGGCACGATTCCCGAAACCCGAGGACGACGATCCCGAGCGGTTGGAGCGCGTGGCCCAGCTCAAGGCGCGATATCTCGCGGTCAAGCCGGACTTCGACTCGCGCGTGGCGCCTACTGGTCCAAGTACCAAAAGATATTCGCCCCCGACGGACTGCGGACGCACAACCCAAGGGTGCTCAAGGACTTCGACAATTCCAACGACAGCGCGTGGCTGGCCAACGCGGACCGGCCGGTCACCGGCTATCCGCGGATCTTCGGCGACATCGGCACGCAGCGCTCGATGCGCACCCGCGGGGCCGTCCAGGACGTGTCCGCGATGGCCGAGCGGGGCCGGCTGAAGGTCAGCGACCTCCAGCGGCAGCAGTTCGCCAACCGCGCGCCCGCCGGCGACCTGGCCGCCGCCGACACCGCGAAGGCGTGCTCGGCGCTGCCGGGCGGCAGCGCGGTGGCGAGCGACGGCCGTAGCGTCGACGTCTCGGCCGCCTGCCGGGTGATCGCCCGCTGGGACCGTACGGTGCGCACCGACAGCCGGGGCGCGCTGCTCTTCGACCGCTTCTGGCGCAAGCTGCTGGCAGCCCTCCCCCCGTCCACGCCCTGGCGGACCCCGTTCTCACCCACCGCCCCGGTGACCACCCCGAACACGCTCAACACGGCCGCGCCGGAGTTCGCCCGCGCACTGGCCGACGCCGTCGCCGAACTGCGCGCGGCGGACATCGCGCTCGACGCGCCGCTCGGCAGGCACCAGTTCGTCGTACGCGGCGGCAAGCGCATCCCGGTCCCCGGCGGCACCGAGTCGCTGGGCGTCTGGAACAAGACCGAGGCGCTCTGGAGCCCCGCACAGGGCGGCTACAACGAGGTGCGGAGCGGGTCCAGCTACATCCAGGCGGTCGGCTTCGACGGCAGCAAGTGCCCGCTGGCCCGGACCCTGCTGACGTACTCCCAGTCCTCCAACCCCCGCTCCCCGCATTACAGCGACCAGACCGAGCTGTACTCGGCGGGCCGGATGGTCAAGGAGCGGTTCTGCGAGAAGGACATCCTCGCCTCGCCGAAGCTGCGGGTACTGCGGGTCAGCGAGCGCTGACCGGAACGGGCGCGGGACGGGCGCGGGACGGGCGCGGGACGGGGACCGCTCCGGCCCGGAGCCGCGGGTGAGCCCCGGTCCGCGCGCCGGTCCGCGCGCCGGTCCGCGCGCCGGTCCGCGCGCCGGTCCGCGCGCCGGTCCGGGGCTACCGCCGGGGCTTATCGCCCAGCGTCCGCCACGCGGAGAGGTGGCGAGCATCGACACGTCGTCGCGTCAGCACACCCGCAGGTCAGCGCGACCGCGGCTCACACCGCGCGCTCCCTGCCCTCCCAGTACGGCTCGCGCAGCCGCCGCTTGTAGAGCTTGCCGTTCGGGTCGCGCGGCATGGTCTCGATGAAGTCGAGGGACCGGGGCCGTTTGAAGCCCGCGAGCCGCTCCTCGCAGTGGGCGAGGATCGCCTCGGCCAGGTCCGGGCCGGGCCGCTGCCCCGGGGCCGCTTCGACGACGGCCTTGACCTGCTCGCCCCAGTCGTCGTGCGGGATGCCGAACGCCGCGGCGTCGGCGACGGCGGGGTGGGTGAGCAGCGCGGACTCGATCTCGGCCGGGTAGATGTTGACGCCGCCCGAGATGATCATGTCGATCTTGCGGTCCCGCAGGAAGAGATAGCCGTCCTCGTCGAGGTAGCCCAGGTCGCCGACGGTGAAGAAATCGCCGATCCGGTTCTTCCGGGTCTTGCCCTCGTCCTTGTGGTAGCTGAAGCCGCCGGTGCTCATCTTCATGTAGACGGTGCCGAGTTCACCGGCGGGCAGCCGCCGGCCGTCGTCGTCGAAGACGGCGAGTTCGCTGATCGGCCAGGGCTTGCCGACCGTCCCCGGCTTCTTCAGCCAGTCCTCGGCGGTAGCGAACGCCCCGCCGCCCTCGCTCGCCGCGTAGTACTCCTCGACGCACCGCCCCCACCAGTCGATCATCGCCCGCTTCACATGGTCGGGGCAGGGGGCCGCGCCATGGATGGCGTGCCGCATGGACGACACGTCGTACGCGCCCCTGACCTCCGCCGGGAGGGCCAGCAGGCGGTGGAACTGGGTCGGCACCATATGGGTGTGCGTGCAGCGGTAGGCGTCGATGACCCGCAGCATCTCCTGCGGGGTCCACTTGTCCATCAGCACCAGCCGGTGCCCGATGTGCAGGGCCGCGCCCGCGAATTGGAGCACCGCGGTGTGGTACATCGGCGAGCAGACGAGGTGCACGTTGTCGTCGAAGGGCTGGATGCCGAAGATGGCGAGGAAGCCGCCGAGGTAGGTCTCCTCCGGCGGCTCGCCGGAGAGCGGCCTGCGGATGCCGCGCGGGCGGCCCGTCGTACCCGAGGTGTAGTTCATGACCCAGCCGCTGGTGCGGTCCTCGGGCGGGGTGTCCGGCTGCCCGTCGAGCAGCTCGCCGTAGGGCCGGAAGCCGGCCGCCGCGCCGACGCTGTAGCGGCCTTCGGCGGGGAGTCCCGCCTCGTCGGCCGCCGCCCGCGCCGCGTCGGCGAACCGTTCGTGCGCGATGAGGAGCCTGGCCCCCGAGTCGGAGACGATCCAGCCGATCTCCGGTCCGACCAGATGGTGGTTGACGGGGACGAGGTAGAACCCGGCCTGGGTGGCGGCGAGGTAGGCGGTGAGGAACTCGACTCCGTTCGGCAGCACGACGGCGAACGAGTCGCCCGGCTGGAGCCCGGCGGCCCGCAGGCCGTGGACGAGCCGGTTGCAGGCGGCGTGCAGCCGGGCGGCGGACCACTCCTCGCCGTCCGGGGCGACCAGGACCGTACGGTCGCCCGCGCCGTCGAGCACGGCCCGGGTCGCCTGTGCCCAGAAGCCGTTGGGGGGTTGGGACATGGGATGAACCTCCGCGAGGGGCGTCGGGTCGGGCGCGGCGCTCAGGCGCGTCCGGCGATGCGGTTGATCCGGTCGATGGCGCGCTCGAAGCCCCGGGTCAGATCGTCGAAGACGGCCTGGACGCTGCGCTCGGAGTTCATCTGGCCGACGATCTGGCCGACCGGGGTGCCGAGCAGCGCGTCCACCTCGTGCTTCTGGATGCGCGAGACCGCTTCGGCGACCAACAGCCCCTGCAACGGCATCGGCAGCGGGTCGGGGCCCGCCGGGTCCTCCCAGGCGTCGGTCCATTCGGTGCGCAGCTGGCGGGCGGGTTTTCCGGTCAGCGCGCGGGAGCGGACGGTGTCGCCGGAGCCCGCCGCGATGAGCTTGCGGGTGAGGGCACGGGAGTGCAGGTCGGCCTCCTCGGTGGTGAGCCAGAGCGAGCCGAGCCAGACGCCCTGCGCGCCGAGCGCGAGCCCGGCGGCGATCTGCTCGCCGGTCCCGATGCCGCCGGCGGCGAGGACGGGCAGCGGGTCGACGGCCCGTACGACCTCGGGGGTCAGCACCATGGAGGCGATCTCGCCGGTGTGCCCGCCGGCCTCGTAGCCCTGGGCGACGACGACGTCGATGCCCGCGTCCTGGTGATGTTTCGCGTGCCGGGCGCTGCCCGCGAGCGCGGCGACCAGGACGCCGTGCTCGTGGGCGCGCTGGATGACGTCGTCGGGCGGCGAGCCCAGCGCGTTGGCGAGCAGCTTGATCGGATAGCCGAAGGCGACGTCGAGCTGGTCGCGGGCGACCTGCTCCATCCAGCCGGTGATCCGCCAGCCGGACGCCTCCCCCTCGGCCAGCTCCGGCACGCCGTGCTTGGCGAGGGTCTCGTTGACGAACTGCCGGTGCCCGGCCGGGATCATCGCCTCGACCTCGGCCTCGGTCACCCCCGCGACCTTCTTCGCGGGCATCACGACGTCGAGGCCGTACGGCTTGTCGTCGACGTGCGCCTGCAGCCAGTCGAGGTCGCGGACCAGCTCCCGCGCATCGCCGTAGCGGACCGCCCCGAGCACGCCGAGCCCGCCGGCCCGGCTGATCGCCGCGGCCACCGCCGGGAACGGCGTGAAGCCGAAGATGGCGTGCTCGATTCCCAGCCTCTTGCTCAGCTCCGTCTCCATGGGCGGCAGGATGCCGCAGCGGACGGGACGAGGGAAGAGATTTTCTGATGCTGTGTCAGATTCTTTGCGCCGGGGCGCGAGGGGCGCGCGCTCCCCGCGCCCGACCGAGCGCGGGCGCTGGGGCGCGAAAGGCCGTGAGGCGTCGCGACGGGGCGCGAAGGAGCGCGAGGAGGCGCGCGTGGGTGTGAGGCTTGACAGCGCCCCTGGCCCGGCAGAATCTTTCATCAACTGATCGACGGCGCGAAAGATTCTTTCAGGGGGGGTTCGGGCGTGACCGATTCCGCAACGGACAGACCGGATGCCATGGACAGCGCGGACCCGGGCACGGCCCCGGGAGCAAGCCGGGGCACGGACCACGCGATGACCCGGCGCCAGTTCGGAACCGGCGCGCTCGCCCTCGGCGGCGCGCTGCTACTCGCCTCCACCCCGGCCGGAACGGCCCTCGCCACGCCCCCTGCCCCGACCGTCGGCAGCCCGCCGGCAGGGACCGTCCTCTCCGCCGGCCGGGCCCGGACCACCCTGCGCCGCGGCTCGGCGCAGCGGGCCGGGCTCCTCGAAGCGCACCTCCGCCGGCTCGTCACCGACGCCGAGGCGTTCATGGGCCCCTCCCCCACCCATCCGTATTACCCAGGGGCGGTCCTGCTCGGCGGCCGGGGCGGGACGGTCGCCCTGGAGGAGTCGATCGGCCAGGCGGTCCGCTACGCCCGCTACGACGAGGCCACGGACACCGGCGTGGAGTTCCCCGCCGACCAGCAGCGCGCGATGGCCGCCGACACGGTCTTCGACCTCGCCTCCGTCTCCAAGCTGTTCACCTCGATCCTGGCCGTCCAGCAGATCGAGCGCGGCGCACTGGCACTGGAGGCGACGGCCGCCTCATACCTCCCGGAGTTCGGCGCGGCCGGCAAGCAGGCCATCACCATCCGTCAGCTGCTCACCCACACCTCCGGGTTCCGCCCCGACCTCAAGTTCTTCGACCGGCCGAGCTGGGAGGAGAAGCTCCAGCTGCTCTGGAACGAGGCGCCCCTCAATCCGCCCGGCACCCGGTATCTCTACTCGGACCTCAACCTGATCACCCTCCAGCTCGTCCTGGAGAGGATCACCGGCCGCAAGCTGGACGCGCTGCTGCGCGAGAACGTCACCGGGCCGCTCGGCATGACCTCCACCCGCTACAACCCGCCCGCGAGCTGGAAGCCCCGGATCGCCGCCACCGAGGACCAGCGCAAGCCGTGGGCCCGGCTGAACCGAGGGCTGGTGTGGGGCGAGGTGCACGATGAGAACGCCTGGTCCTTCGGCGGCGTCGCCGGGCACGCCGGGGTCTTCTCCTGCGCCTGGGACCTCGCGGTGCTGTGCCGTACGCTGCTCAACGGCGGCGCGTACGGCAGCGCCCGCATCCTGCGGCCCGAGTCCGTGCGGCAGATGTTCACCGACTTCAACACGGCCTTCCCCGGCGACGAGCACGGCCTCGGCTTCGAGCTCTACCAGCATTGGTACATGGGCGCGATGGCCTCCCCAAAGACCGCCGGGCACACCGGCTTCACCGGCACCTCGATCGTGCTCGACCCCACCACGGACTCATTCCTCGTGCTGCTCTCCAACGCCGTGCACCCGTGCCGCAACTGGCGCGCGGGCAGCGCTCCTCGGGTAGCCGCCGCGAACAACATGGCCCGCGCCGTCCCGGTCCGCCCGGCGCACGGCCGTACCGCCTGGTTCGCGGGGATGGCGAACGCCGCGACCGCGACCCTCATGCTGCCCGCGCTGACCTTCACCGCCTCCCGCCCCGAGCTGCGCTGCGACCTGTGGTGGGACACCGAACCCACCTCGGACGCCGTGTACTTGGAGGCGTCCCGCGACGGCGGCGACTGGCAGCCGGTGCCCTTCACGACCGTGCGGACGGCGCGGCCCGGTTCCACCGACGCCGACGCAGACGCCGCCGGTGCCGAGTCCGTCCCGCCGGACGCCTCCGGTTCACCGGCCGCATCCGACGCGCCCTGCGCGGAGCCGGTCCCGCACCCGGCCGGGTCCGCGACCGGCTACAGCGGGCGGGTGTGGCAGCGGGTGCGCGCGGACCTCGCGGCCTGGCGGGGCGGCGGCCCGGTACGGCTGCGCTGGCGGTACGCGACCGACCCCCTCTACGTGGGCCGCGGCGTCTACGCGGACGCGATCCGGGTCGAGGACGGGCGCCGCACCCTCTTCGACGACGCGCGGCCGGCCGACGCGGGCCGGATCAGCCTCCAGGGCTGGACCTCAGCGGCGGACTGAAGCGGTTCGCCGACGGGTCGGGGCCTCAGTGCTACACGTCGGCGGGGCGTCCGGGCACCGGTGCGTCAAGCCGGTGCCTCAAGCCGGTGCCTCAAGCCGGTGCCTCAAGCCGCCCCAGCACCCCCGCCCCCCGCCCCGCTACCGCCCCAACGCCGCCATCGCCGCATTGTGGCCCGGAATCCCGCTCACTCCGCCGCCCCGGATCGCGCCGGCCCCGCACAGCAGCACGTTCGCGTGCCCTGTCTCCACACCCCAGCGGCCGGTCTCCCCGTCCGCGCCCTCGTCCGCGTACGGGAAGGAGAGGTCGCGGTGGAAGATGTTGCCGCCGGGCAGCCGGAGTTCGCGTTCCAGGTCGAGCGGGGTCTTGGCCTCGATACAGGGCCGGCCGTCGGCGTCGAGGGCGAGGCAGTCGGCGATCGGCTCGGCGAGGTGGGCGTCGAGCCGTTCCAGGGTGGCCGCCAGCAGCCGGTCGCGGACGGCGTCGTGGTCGGGGGCGAACAGCCGGGCGGGGGTGTGCAGTCCGAAGAGCGTCAGCGTCTGGTAGCCGCGCTCCGCGAGGTCCGGGCCCAGGATCGACGGGTCGGTCAGCGAGTGGCAGTAGATCTCCGAGGGCGGCGCGGACGGCAGCGCTCCGCCGGCGGCCTGCCGGTAGGCCATCTCCAACTCCTCGTAGCCCTCGGCGACATGGAACGTGCCGGCGAACGCCTCGCGCGGATCGACCCCGCTGTCCAGCAGCCGGGGCAGCCGTCGCAGCAGCATGTTCACCTTGAGCTGGGCCCCCTCGGCACGCTCGGCCGGCTCCTCGCCCAGCAGCTCGGCGAGCGCCTGCGGGGAGGCGTTGACCAGCACCTGCCGGGCGGCGACGGTCGCCTCCCCCGCCGCGCTCCGGTAGGTCACCTCCGCCGCGACCCCGTCGGTTTCGAGGCCCGTCACCTCGCACCCGGTGGCGATCCGGGCCCCCGCCGCGCGGGCCGCGTCGGCGAGCGCGTCGGTGAGCGCGCCCATGCCGCCCACCGGCACGTCCCAGTCACCGGTGCCGCCGCCGATGACGTGGTAGAGGAAGCAGCGGTTCGCGAGCAGCGAAGGGTCGTGCGCGGAGGCGAAGGTGCCGATCAGCGCGTCGGTCAGGACCACTCCCCGGACCAGGTCGTCGGCGAAGAACGCTTCGACCGTCTCGCCCAGCGGCCGCTCGAACAGAGCCCGCCAGGCGTCCTCGTCGCCGACCCGCTCCCGCAGCGCCGCCCGGCTCGGCAGCGGCTCGGTGAGCATCGGGAAGACCCGCTCGGCGACCTGCCGGGTCATCCCGTAGAACCGCTGCCAGGCGTCGAACTCGCGCTCCGAACCGGTCAGCCGGGCGAAGTCCCGCCGGGTGCGCGCGGCGTCCGCGTTGTCCACCAGCAGTCCGCCGCTCCGGCCGCCGCGCAGCGTGGGCGTGTACGAGGAGATAGTGCGGCGGCGGACCGCGAAGCGCAGCCCGAGGTCCCGGACGATCTTCTGCGGCAGCAGGCTGACCAGATAGGAGTAGCGCGAGAGCCGGGCGTCGACCCCGGCGAACGGACGGGTGGAGACCGCCGCGCCGCCGGTGTGGCCGAGCCGTTCCAGGAGGAGCACCGTACGGCCGGCGCGGGCGAGGTAGGCGGCTGCGACAAGGCCGTTGTGGCCACCGCCGACGATCACCGCGTCGTAGGACTCAGGAGCAGGCATGGGCCTTGGTAACACGGCGCGATCACGCCCGGCCAGCATCCGGCGTCCGGATCCGCCCCGACCCACCGACCCGACCCGCCGACCCGACCCACCGGACCTCCGCGCCGGCGCCGCACCGCCCCGCCCCGCAGGGCTCAGTGCCCGAGCACCCCGCGCTGCTGCCGGAGCGCGGCCACCTGCCGGTAGAGCTCCACCGCCTCGGCCGAGCGACCCAGTTGCTCCAGGCAGTGCGCCTCGTCGTTACGGCTGGTGAGCGCGTCGGGATGGTCGCCGCCCAGCACCCGCTGGCGGGCCTGGGCGACCTGCCGGTAGACCGCCAGCGCGTCGGCCCAGCGGCTGAGCCAGCCCAGCCCGACGCCGACCTCGCGCCGGCTCACCAGGGTGTCCGGGTGGTCGGGCCCGAGCACCCGCTCGCGGATCGCGCAGACGTCCCGCGCCTCCGCGAGGGCTTCCTCCCAGCGGCCGAGGCGGCCGAGGTTGACGCCGAGACCGTGCCGGGCGCGCAGCGTCTCCGGATCGGCCGGGCCCTGCGCGCGGGTGCGGTCGTCGACGAGGTCCCGGTACACCGTCAGGGCCTCCGCGCTGCGGCCGAGCCGCCCGAGGCTGATGCCGACCTCGTAGCGGGCGGCGAGGGTGTCCGGGTGCTCGGCCCCGAGCGCCTGGCCGCGCGCGGCGGCCACCTCGCGGTAGGTCTGCAACGCCTCCGGCCAGCGGCCGAGCCGGCCCAGGGCGTAAGCGACCTCGTAGCGGGTGACGAGGGTGTCGGGGTGCCCGGCGCCGAGCACCCGGGCGCGGGCGGCGGCCACCTCGCGGGCCATCCGGCACGCGTCCTCCAGGCGGCCCAGCCTGCTGAGGTTGTAGGCGAGGTTGTGCCGGCAGCGAAGCGTGTCGGGGTGGTCGGGGCCCATGGCCTGCTCACGGGAGGCGAGCACCGCCGCGTAGACCTGATGGGCTTCGAAGTGCCGGCCGAGCTGGCCGAGGACGAACGCGGTCTCCTGCCGGGCCGCGAGGGTCTCCGGGTGGTCCGCGCCCAGCACCCGTTCCCGCCCGGCCGCGACCCGCCCGTACTCGCGCAGCGCGTCGGCCGCACGGCCCGAGCGGCTGAGGGTGAACCCGACCTGGTAGCGGCTGTCGAGGGTGTCGGGGTGGTCGGGGCCCAGCGCGTGTTCGCGCTCGGCGGCGACCGCCCGGTGCACCTCGCCGGCTTCCGCCCAGCGGCCGAGCCTGCCGAGGCTGAGCCCCGCGTTGTGCCGGCCGGCGAGCACGGACAGCACCTCGGGCGGCGGGGTGGGGCGCTCCGGCTCGCCGGGCGGCACGGCGGACTGCCGGGGGTCGACCGGTCCGGTCCACGCGCCGGTGAGCCCCGCGGACGCGTCGGGCGGGGCAGGGCGGGCGGTCCAGGCGCCGCTCGCCTTGGAGCCGGTGGTCATCCCCCGGGTCCAGGACGGCAGCTGCTCCTCCCGGGCCGGCGGGACCGCCGCGCGCGCCGACCGCTGTTGCGGCGGATCGGTCGCCGGCACGGGGTCCGACCGGCCTGCGAGGCCCGCCGCCAGGTCCGTCTCCTGGTCCGCCGCCCCCGCGTGCGAGCCGAGCAGGGCGCGGGCCGAGGCGATGCGCCGGCTGAGTTCGGCAGCGTCGCGGGGCCGGTCGGCGGGGTCCTTGGCCAGCAGGTCGAGGACGATCCGCTCGTAGCTGCCCGGCAGCTCCGGGCGGTGCTCGCGGAGCGGCCGGGGCTCGGTGTCGCGGTGCCCGACGAGTACCCCCCAGGCGTCGTCGAGGTCGAACGGCGGCGCGCCGGTGGCGATCTCGTACAGCACGCAGCCCAGCGAGTAGAGGTCGCTGCGGTGGTCGACCTGGGTGCCGCCGATCTGCTCGGGCGACATGTAGTGCGGGGTGCCCATCGCGATGCCGGTGCCGGTCAGCCGCGAGGTGAAGCCGATGTCGTGGCCGAGCCTGGCGATGCCGAAGTCGCAGATCTTCACCGAGCCGTCGGTGAGCCGCATGATGTTGGCGGGCTTCAGGTCGCGGTGCACGATGCCCTGCTTGTGCGTATAGGCGAGGGCGTCGGAGACCTGCTCGGCGATCTCCACGACATCCGGGACGGCCAGCGGACGCTGCTTGTTGTCCTCCAGCAACTGGCTGAGGTTGCGGCCCTCCAACAGCTCCATGACGAGGTACAGCACGCCCTCGTACTCGCCGAAGTCATGGACCACGGTCACCCCGCGGTGCTGGAGCCCGGCGGCGACCCTCGCCTCGCGCCGGAACCTCTCCCGCAGCACCCGGGTGAAGGAGTGGTCGTGCTCAGGCCCCAACGGTTTGAGGCATTTGACCGCGACTTGCCGCCCCAGCGACTCGTCGCGGGCGCGCCACACCTCGCCCATACCTCCGCGCCCGATCAGATCGAGCAGTCGGTACCGGCCTTGGACCAGCTTGGTGTCCTCCATCGCGTGCCGTCGCCCCCGTTATTTCGCTTCGCCTCCCCGGCCTGTCCAGTATGGCTGCCGGGGTACGGAGTCTGTAGGGCGGCGAGCGAGGGGCGCGGCGGTTTGGAGCGCGGGCGGTCACGGGGCCGTGGCGGCGTCGATGCGGTCGGCGGCGTCAGCGCCGGTGTCAGTGCCGTCAGCGCCGCACCCTCGGCATCCCCAGGCCGATCCAGGAGATGATCTCCCGCTGGATCTCGTTGTTGCCGCCGCCGAAGGTGAAGATGACCGCGCTGCGGTAGCCGCGCTCCAACTCGCCGTGCAGCACCGCGCCGGCCGACCCCTCCTTGAGTGCCCCGGCCGCGCCGGTGATCTCCATCAGCCAGGCGTACGCGTCCCGGCGCGCCTCCGATCCGTACACCTTGACGGCGGAGGCGTCCTGTGGGGTGAGGGCGCCGTTCTGCAGCGCGGACACCATCTGCCAGTTGAGCAGCTTCATGGCGTCGAGCCGGGTGTGCGTACGGGCCAGCCGGCCGCGCACCCAGCCGAGGTCGATCACCCTGCGGCCGTCGGCGAGTTTGGTGTCGGCGGCCCAGCGCCGCACGTTGTGCAGCGCCCGGATGGCCATCGTGCCGTGCGCCGCGAGGGTGACGCGTTCGTGGTTGAGCTGGTTGGTGATGAGCCGCCAGCCCTTGTTCTCCTCGCCGACGCGCCGGCTCGCGGGCACCCGGATGTCCTCGTAGTAGCTGGCGGTGGTGTCGTGCGAGGCGAGGGTGTTGATGACGGTGCAGGAGTAGCCGGGGTCGGTGGTCGGCACGAGCAGGATGCTGATGCCCTTGTGCGGCTTGGCCTCCGGGTCGGTACGGACCGCGAGCCAGACCCAGTCGGCGGTGTCGCCGTTGGTCGTCCAGATCTTCTGCCCGTTGACGGTGTAGTGGCCGGTGGCCTCGTCGCCCTCGCGGACGGCGCGGGTCTTGAGCGCGGCGAGGTCGGTGCCCGCGTCGGGCTCGGAGTAGCCGATCGCGAAGTCCAGCTCCCCGGCGAGGATCTTCGGCAGGAAGTACCGCTTCTGCTCGTCGGTGCCGAACTGCATGATCGTGGGGCCGACGGTGTTGAGCGCCATCAGCGGCAGCGGAACGCCCGCCTGCGCCGCCTCGTCGAAGAAGATGAACTGATCCATCGGACCCAGACCCCGTCCGCCGTACTCGGCGGGCCAGCCGACGCCCAGCCAGCCGTCCGAGCCGAGCTTGCGGACGGTCTCGCGGTAGAAGCGCTTCTGCGCGGCGGGTTCGGCGTAGCGCGCGTAGGCGTTGTCCGGCACCAGCTCGCCGAAGTACGCGCGCAGCTCGCTGCGCAACCGCTGCTGCTCTGGCGTGTATTCGAGGTGCACGGCTTCTCCTTCTGAGTCCCGCTGTCCCTGCGACGACGGCGGCCACAGTAGAACTTGTTTCAGTAATTTGGAATGGCGGCGGCGTTGTCGGACCCCCGCAATGCCGTGGACGGCATGGACTTGACGCCGGCCGGACGCAAAGCAGTGGTAATCGGGAGCAGCGGCGGGCATCGGTGCGGCTGACTGGGCGGAGCCGGTGGGCCGTTGGCCAGTCCGGTCCGGTCCGGTCCGGCCACATCACGCCCCGCCGGTCAGGCGGACGCGCGGCCCCGCTTGCTCGCGGCTGCCTTCCCGGCGGTCGTCTTCTTCGCCGAGGCGGCGGTCTTCTTCGCGGCGGTGCCGGACTTACTGCCGGCCGTGCCGGTCCGCTTGCCGCCGCTCTCTGTGGCAGACGTGGCCGCGGTGCTCTTCTTCGCGGTCTTCTTCGCCGGGGAACTCTTGCGCGGGGAAGCGTCCTTCGTTCCCGAGGCGGTGCTCCCCGAGGCGGCGCTCTTCCGCGCCCTGGACTTCGACGCCCGCTTCCTCGGGGTCGCCCCGCCCTCGCCCTCGTCGCCGCCCGAGCGGGCGTCGATGGACGCCTGGAGTGCGGCCATCAGGTCGATGACGTTGTCCGGCGCGGCGGCGGTGTCCTTCTTCTTCGCGGGGGTGGTGCTGCTCAGCCGGGCGGCGACCAGTTCTTCGAGGGCGTGCCGGTACTCGTCGTGGAGCGAGTCGAGGTCGAAGTCCTCGGAGAGGGTGTCCATCAGGCTGGAGGCCATCTTCAGTTCCTGCGGCCGGACGGCGACCGAGTCCGGCGGGGCGAGACCGGCGGCGTCACGGATCTCGTCGGGCCAGTACATGGTGTGCAGGAGCAGCAGGTCGTCGTGGACCCGCAGCAGTGCCAGGGATTCCCGGGTGCGCAGTGTGATCTTGGTGATGGCCACCTGCCGGGTCGTCTTGAGCGCTTCCCGCAGCAGGACGTACGGCTTGTTCGCGGCGGCCGACTCGGCGCTGATGTAGTACGGGCCGGCCAGCCGCACCGGGTCGATCCGGTCGGCGTCGATGAAGGCCAGGACGTCGATGAGCCGCTTACTGGGCAGCGGCAGTTCGGCCATGTCGGCGTCGGTGAGCACCGCGGTGTTGCCCTCGTCGTCCTGGTAGCCCTTGGCGACGTCCGCGTAATCGACCTGCTCCTCGCACACCTCGCAGGTCCGCTTCATGCGGATGCGCCCGCCGTCCTTCATGTGGACCTGGTGAAGCTGGACGGAGTGCTCCTCCGTGGCCGCGTAGAGCTTGACCGGGACGGACACCAGCCCGAAGCCGATAGCCCCCTTCCATATGGTTCGCATACTTTTATCCCTTCGGGGGGACTTTTTAGCCTATGCCCGCTTCCGCAGGACGGCAGGCCGTGAGCGTCGACGGCCATCGCCTGGCGCTGACCCACCTCGACCGCGTCCTCTTTTCCGCCTCGGGCCACACCAAGGCCCGGATCCTGGACTACTACACCCGGGTCGCGGCGGTGATGGTGCCGCACACCGCCGACCGGCCGGCGTCCTTCGTCCGGGCTCCGGACGGGCCTGCGGGGCAGACCTGGTACGCCAAGAACCCGCCGCCCGGCGCACCCGACTGGCTGACGATCGCCCCCGTCGAGGGCAAGGAGGGGCCCGCCCCGCACATCGTCGTCGATTCCACGGCGTCACTGGTGGCGATGGCCAACCTCGGCGCGTACGAGGTGCACGTCCCGCAGTGGACCGCCTCCGGCGGCCCCGACGCGCACGACCGCCTGGTGCTCGACCTGGACCCGGGGCCCGGCACCGACGTGGTCGTCTGCTGCAAGGTCGCCCAGCGGCTGCGCCAGCTCCTCGACGACGACCGGCTCACCTCGTACGCCGTGGCCTCCGGCTCCAAGGGCCTGCACCTCTACGTACCGCTGCGTCCCACCCCGGCGCGGGAAGCGGCCGACTACGCCAGGGCGCTGGCCTCCCGGATGGAGGAGGAGCATCCACAGCTGGTCGTCGTCTCGATGGCGCGGGCCGCACGCACCGGCCGGGTGCTGATCGACTGGTCGCAGAACGCGAGCGCGAAGACCACGGCCGCGCCGTACACCGTGCGGCTCCGCGAGCGCCCCGGCGTCGCGACGCCGGTCAGCTGGGACGAGATCGCCGCGTGCTCGGCGCCGGAGGATCTCGCCTTCGCCCCCGAACAGGTCCTGGAGCGCGCGGAGGCCCACGGCGACTTGTTGGCCCCGCTCGCCGACGGCTCCGGCCGGGGCGCGCTGCCGTAGGGGCGTTCCGGCCGCCCGGCCTAGTCCTCGCGCGGACCTCCGCACGCATTCCTGCGCGTACGCCTGTCCGGAACTCTGTCCGGAGCCCTGTCCGGAATCCTGATGACGGCCGTGCCGCCGACCAGGTCTATCCGGGTGGCCGGCGGCGCGCCGTCAGTCGTGTCGTCGCGGAGCATCGACTCCGTCTGCCGCTGTTCCAACTGCACCCGCTTGGCGGTGTGGAAGAGAGTCATGATCTCGTCGAAGCCCGTCATCGAAATCGACGTACCCGATCGCTTCACGGCGCTCGCCCACCTCCACAGGGGAACCAGCAGGGCCAGACCGATCAGCAGACCCGCGAGTATCTCCACCCGCTCACACCGTCCGGCGTGACGTCGCCATACGGATAGCCCCTGGCGGGACCCGGGAGGCGAGCGGGGTGGATTTCATGGCGGGAGTGTACGAGGCGGGGAGCGGTCCGGTCCCGGTCGAGCTGCGATTTCCGGCCAGGGCGGCGCAGCGCGGCGCAGCGCCGCCCCCGGCGTCGTGGAGCGGCGATCGAGTCCGCCGCTTACCCCTGCTCGCTTTCGTTACGATTTGTCAGCTTCGCTAGGATGGATTACGCACCGAGGAGAGGACACACGGTCATGACGCCGCCCATCGAAGGTCCACGGGCCCGATTCCGGGAACAGACACGCGGGGAGATCAAGGAGATCGCCCTGCGACAGCTGGCCGACGGCGGCACCGGGGCGATCGCGCTCACCCGTATCGCCAAGGACCTGGGCATGTCGGGGCCGGCTCTCTACCGTTACTTCGCCGGCCGCGACGATCTGATCAGCGCGCTCATCCGCGACGCCTACGACGACCTCGCGACCGCGGTCGGGCACGCGGCCGAAGCCTGCCCCGCCGGGCGCTCACCGCGCGAGCGACTGCGCGCGCTGGCCGGCGCGTACCGGTCCTGGGCGGTCGAGTCCCCGCACCGCTATCTGCTGATCGCCGGCACGCCCCTCCCCGGCTACACCGCCCCCGCTGACACCCTGCTGCGGGCGCGCGCCGCGCTCGGTCCGTTCCTGAAGGTCTTCGCGGGCGGCGATCCGAACCCCGCGACGCTGCCCATGGTGCGGCAGATGGACGCGTGGGCGCAGCGCGAGGCCGAGGTCGCCGCGTGGGTCGCCCGGGAGCTGGGCACGGCGGACGGGGACGACGCGGGGCGGGCGCTGGCCGGTGCGGTTCTCGCCTGGTCGCAGATGCACGGCGCAGTCAGCCTGGAGGTAGCGTCGCAGTTCAGCGGTATGGGCCACGACCCGCTGACACTGCTCGAAGCCGGGCTCGACGCGCTGGCCGACGCCTTCCAGCTCTCCTGACGCGGCCGGCCGGCAGACCCGCCCGGCGCGATCCGCACCCGCCCCGGTGCCCACCCGGGCCCGCGCCCGACCTTGAGGGCGTGCGGGGACGGGTGACGGAAACCGACCACGACGCCGCCGCCATTGCGCCGCGCGGGAGGAGTTGCCCCGCGTCGGCGCGATCTACGCGTTTCCGCTGCCGTTCGGACGGCAGGTGCTCGGCTCCGTAGCCCCGCTCCGGGGCCGGCCCCTCGATCCGGCCGCGCCGCCCGGCCGCTCCAGATAGGACACGGCGGCCTGCAGCAGCGCGGCAGCGGTCAGCCGCACCAGCGGGTGACCCGCCGCGCGCAGGACCAGCTCCCAGGAACGGCCCGGCGCGCCTTTCCCCGTGGCGGGCGCGTTGTGTACGCCCGCCACGGGGCGGCCTCCCTCGGCCGCGCACGACGCCACCGCCGCGACCCCGGACCCGGACCGCCCGTCAGTGCTCATGTCCCTTGCCCTCCGGCTCCTTCGGGGCCTCCTGGCCCGCGCCGCTCGCGTCACCCGCGCCGTTCTTCCCCGTCTCGACGGTGAAGGCGGCCGTGCGCACCTTGCCCTCGTGCTTGAAGTCGAGGAAGAGGCGGTACGCGCCGGAGCTGGGGGCGGTGGCGGTGAAGGAGATCGCCGGGCCGGGCTCGGTCGAGCCGTCGCCGGGCGCGCCGTTGGGGTGGACGTGCAGATAGGCGAGGTCGCCCGAGCGCAGCGCCACCAGGTGTCCGTACGCCTCCAGATAGGGGTCGAGGTCGGTGACCGGCTTGCCGTCCTTGGAGACCTTGAGCTTGAGCTCCCGGGCCGCGCCGGGGCGCAGCGCGCCGTCGAGGGTCACCGTGTAGCCGTCGACCTCGGCGGTGCGTGACACCTCGGGCAGCCGGCTGGGCCGGTACGAGCCGGAGGCCGCGAGGTCGGCCCCCAGGGTCAGGTTCTCGGCGCCCTTCGCGGCGGGGGTGAAGTCGGCGAAGACCCGGTAGTCGCCTGCCCTGGGCAGGTCCACGGGCGTGCTCCAGGTACCGTCGGCGGCTCGGGTGGGGTGCAGGTGGCGGTAGGTCGACAGGTCGCGGGCGGCGAGGATGAGGTGCAGTTCCTTG
The DNA here is from genome assembly GCF_035828615.1 of Streptomyces sp. H27-D2. NCBI lineage: Bacteria > Bacillati > Actinomycetota > Actinomycetes > Kitasatosporales > Streptomycetaceae > Streptomyces > Streptomyces sp. H27-D2. Next base: position 21,186 of record NZ_JAYMZR010000006.1, read on the forward strand.
CCGTGCTCCCGCCGGTATTCGGTGAGTTCGCGGCCGCGCCCGTCGAGGATCGCGAAGCGCAGTTCGCCGTCGGCGCGGGCTTGGACGCGGCTGTTCTTCAGGGCGAGCGTGTAGCCGCCTTCGGACACCTGGAGTCCGCCCGCCGGGCTGTCCGGTTTTCCCGCCCCGCCGGATTCCGCCGCGTCCGATTCGCCGGCGCCGGCGTCCGCGCCGTGCCCGGCGTGCGCGGCGGGCTCGTCCTTCGACGTCATGGGGTCCACCCCGCCGCCCACCCCGTAAGCGGTGCCGAAGGTGGCCGCGAGAGCGGCCGCGAACGCGGAGATCTTCAGTGCGGTGTTCATGGCGTCTCCCCCTCTACAGGGCCGCGTGCAGCGGCCGACACCCCAGACCATACCCCTAGGGGGTATGGAGTCAAGCTCGAAGGGCCCTTGCCACACAATACGGGGCGGGGGTATATATGACACAGCACCTTCGATACCCCCTAGGGGTATACACGAGAAGCATCCACACCACGGGAGAAGTCACATGGCGTCCTGCTGCACCCCTGACGGAAGCTGCTCCACCGACCCGGCCGACCAGTCCGCCGCCGTGGCCGACGCGCACGCCACCGTCTACCACGTCTCCGGCATGACCTGCGGACACTGCGCGTCCACGATCGACAAGGCCATCAGCGAGCTGGACGACGTCCTCGGCGTCGAGGTCGAGGTCGAGGTCGCCGCGGGCCGCGTCACCGTCACCACCGGCGGCGAGCCCGCCGACGACCTGATCGCGAAGGCCGTCGACGCGGCCGGCTACGCCCTCACCGGCCGGGCCTGACCGCCTCGCCCACCCGCCGCACCAACCCGCCGCCGGGGCCCGTAACCAAGCCGGCCCCGTCGGCCCGTCCTCCAGTCCGAGGAGCAGAGATGACCACCACGACCCCCATCAACGCCGAGGTCGAACTAGCCATCGGCGGCATGACCTGCGCCTCGTGCGCCGCCCGCATCGAGAAGAAGCTCAACCGCATGGACGGGGTGGAAGCCACCGTCAACTACTCCACCGAGAAGGCCAAGGTCAGCTACCGCGGCGATATCGCGGTCGACGAGCTGATCGCCACGGTCGAGGCCACCGGCTACACCGCCGCGCCGCCCGCGCCACCTCGTTCCGACGGCGGAGCCGGTGACCCGACCGCCGAGGAGGCGGACGAACTGCGGCCGCTGCGGCAGCGGCTGACCACCGCCGTCGTGCTGGCGCTGCCGGTGATCGTGCTGGCGATGGTCCCGGCCTGGCAGTTCGAGTACTGGCAGTGGCTCTCGCTCACGCTGACCGCCCCGGTCGTCACCTACGCGGCCTGGCCCTTCCACCGGGCCGCGTACACCAACGCCAAGCACGGCGCGGCCACCATGGACACGCTGATCTCGGTCGGCACCTCGGCCGCGTTCCTCTGGTCGCTGTGGGCGCTCTTCTTCGGCAGCGCCGGCACGCCCGGCATGACGCACGCCTTCGAGCTGACCATCGCCCGCACCGACGGCGCGGGCAACATCTACCTCGAAGCCGCCGCGGGGGTGACCGCCTTCATCCTCGCCGGGCGCTACTTCGAGGCCCGGTCCAAGCGCAAGGCGGGGGCCGCGCTCAAGGCGCTGCTGGAGCTGGGCGCCAAAGAGGTGACCGTGCTGCGGGGCGGTCGCGAGGAGCTGATCCGCACCGAGGACCTCACCGTCGGCGACCGCTTCCTGGTCCGCCCCGGAGAGAAGGTCGCCACCGACGGCACGGTCGTCGAGGGCAGTTCGGCCGTCGACGCGTCGATGCTGACCGGCGAGTCCGTACCGGTCGAGGTCACGCCCGGCGACGGCGTCACCGGCGCGACGCTCAACGCGGGCGGCCGGCTCGTCGTCGAGGCGACCCGGATCGGCTCGGACACCCAACTGGCCCGGATGGCCAAGCTGGTGGAGGACGCGCAGAACGGCAAGGCCGCCGCGCAACGGCTCGCCGACCGGATCTCGGCGATCTTCGTGCCCGTCGTCATCGCGCTCGCGCTGGGCACCCTCGGCTTCTGGCTCGGCAACGGCGCGGGCCTGACCGCCGCGTTCACCGCCGCCGTCGCCGTCCTGATCATCGCCTGCCCGTGCGCCCTGGGCCTCGCGACGCCGACCGCGCTCATGGTCGGCACCGGCCGCGGAGCGCAGCTCGGCATCCTCATCAAGGGCCCCGAGGTGCTGGAGAGCACCCGCGAGGTCGACACCATCCTGCTCGACAAGACCGGCACCGTCACCACCGGCCGGATGACGCTCCTGAAGGTGCACACAGCCGAAGGCCAGGACGAGGCCGAAGTGCTGCGGCTGGCAGGCGCGTTGGAGCACGCCTCCGAACACCCGATCGCGCAGGCGGTCGCCGCGGGCGCGGCGGAGCGGGTCGGCCCGCTGCCGACGCCCGAGGACTTCGCGAACGTCCCCGGGCTCGGTGTCCAGGGCATCGTGGACGGGCACGCGGTACTCGTCGGCCGCGAGAAGCTGCTCGCCGAGTGGGCGATGCGGCTGCCCCTCGCGCTGGAGCGGGCCAAGGCCGCGGCCGAGGCACAGGGCCGCACCGCCATCGCCGTGGCATGGGACGGCGAGGCGCGTGCGGTGCTGGAGGTCGCCGACGCGGTCAAGGAGACCAGCGCCGAAGCCGTCCGACGGCTGCGCGCGCTGGGGCTGACCCCGATCCTGCTCACCGGCGACAACCGGGCCGTCGCCGAATCGGTGGCCGCCGAAGTCGGCATCGACGAGGTGATCGCCGAGGTCATGCCGCAGGACAAGGTCGATGTCGTCAAGCGCCTCCAGAAGCAGGGGCTTTCGGTCGCGATGGTCGGCGACGGCGTCAACGACGCGGCCGCGCTGGCCCAGGCCGACCTCGGCCTGGCCATGGGCACCGGCACCGACGCCGCCATCGAGGCGGGCGACCTCACCCTGGTACGGGGCGACCTGCGGACGGCCGCGGACGCCATCCGGCTCGCCCGCAGGACGCTCGGCACCATCAAGTCCAACCTCTTCTGGGCCTTCGCCTACAACATCGCCGCACTGCCGCTGGCCGCCTCCGGGCTGCTCAACCCCATGATCGCCGGGGCCGCGATGGCGTTCTCCTCGGTCTTCGTCGTCGGCAACAGCCTGCGCCTGCGCGGGTTCCGCGCCGCCGAGCGTGCCGGTATGCGGTGAGCGTTGGCGCCATGGACCGCGGTGATGCAGCGTTGTTGGCCCGGCGGTGGCTACGACGGTGCTGGTGGTGGTGGAGCGCACACGTCTGGATGCGTCGGGTCCCTGTGGAGATCGCTGATCTGGTGTTGCCTGCGGGCCGGTGGCAGCTGGAGTTCTGAGCGTGCGGAGGTGCCGCGCTGCGTGACTGGTTGAATCTGAAAGCGTGTCATCAGCTCCACGTCTGAACCCGGCGACGGGTAGAGATCCTGATGCTGCCTGCACGCAGCCACCTCCCCGCCCGGACCGCTGGCGCCCTCCACGGTGGCGACGAGCCGGACGCCCTCCGTTGATCCGCGTGTGCTGCACCTCAGCATGATGCCTCCTCTGAAAAGATCTCCCTGGATTCTCCCTCGCTCCCTGAACCGCGTACTTCGGAGGGTGCTGGGGCCGTTGGCCTCAGCACCCTCGCGACGGTCTAGCGGATGCCGAGTTCGGCCAGTACACGCTTCTGAGCTGGGGAAACCTTGGCCGGGAAGTACAGGTAGCAGACGCCGCCGGTACCGCTCACGACCTTGCCGGACGCGTTGTAGCGCTTGGTGCGCAGCCAGATATTCTCGAATTGACGCCTCTTGTAGACGTTGCGCACCCCGTCGTTGCTGTCGCTCGCCGGGTCGTTGGCCACCACGTCGCCGTCCGCCGTGAAGCCGATCAGGCACATCAGGTGACCCGCCGTGCCGTAGCCGGCCCCGTCGAGCTCGGTGGCCAGGAAGGACTGCGAGGTGATGACCGGGATTCCGGCGCGGATGAGCTTCTCGACGTCGGTGAGCGAGCCGAGCCGGGTGACCAGGCCCTGCATGTCGCGGTACGTCGCGGCGTAGGCCGCGTTGAAGGGCCAGTTGCCGCAGCCCTCGTACTGGTAGTCGAAGGTGTAGCGGGCCGCGTGGCACACCTGGGGGTCGGCGAAGGCCGGGTCGACCCAGGCGAGGTCCTTCGCCGTGGGCTTGCGGCCCCAGTATTCGATGACCATCTGCGAGGAGGTCGGGCTGCACCACGCCTCGCCGCCGTTGTCGTACTCCGGGTACTGGCCCTTGTGGATGTTCTGCGAGTAGCGCGGCACCGTCAGCTCGCGCCCCGCGCCCACCCCCGGGTGGGAGGCCGGCACCTCGAAGCGGTCCGGGACGTCGGAGCCCATCGCGCCCAGCCGCCAGACCTTGGGCGACTTCGTGCCGCCGGGCTTGCGGTACAGCGTCAGCCGCAGCTGGTACGAGGCCAGGCGCAGCGTGCCGGTCGTGTCGTCGATCGCGAAGGTGTCGGTCCAGATCCTGCTCTTGCCGTCGGTCTGGTCGTCGACGGAGGTCCGCTTGATGTCCTCGTCGCCCGCCGCCCAGCGCCCCAGCACGTACCAGGGGGTCTTCGTGCCGTCGGTGTAGGTGCCGTACAGCTCGATCTGCACCCAGGTGCCGGCCGGGGTGTCGGCGTTCCAGGAGGCCACGACCTCGCTCGCGGGCGTCGGCAGTTTGCGGACCGGGGCGGTCCAGGAGGCGTACTCCCAGGTCGCGGTGGTGCCGGTGTGCGGGTCGGGGTAGTCGACGGTGCCGGACGGGTGCCCGATCAGCAGGCCGGGGCGCTTGCCGCCCTCGGCCCGGGCGCCCTTCGCCGTGCCGCAGCGCCAGTCGGTGTACGAGGTCCAGGCGTGGTAGTCCACCGGCGGCTTTCTCGTGGCTGCCGCGGAGCCGGTGGTTCCGGCCGCGCCGGAGCCGCCGTGCGGTCGTCCCGGACCGGCGAAGGCGGCGGGCGCGGCGGCGCCGACGGCCGCCGCCGCGAGAGCGGCGGCCAGTACGGTGCGGCGTGGGGCTGAGTTGGTCATGGCGAGTTCCCCCAGTCGAATCCAGGTGGTGTCCGGGCGGCGCCCGGGTGGTATCCATATGCCGCAGCTCGGGGCGGCGGATGCACGACGGTCGGACAACTATCTACGGTCCGGGTCCTTTTCGGCCAGCGTTGCGTACCGCGTCGCGTCGCCAATATTGGTGTGGACCACTGACGTACGCTGGCGCGATGGACCTCGGCGACTCCCCCGCGGCGCACCCGCGCGGCTCAACCGGCCCAACCGGCCCAACCGGCCCGCTCGGCGCACTCGCCGGGCGGCTCCGCGCGCTGCCGCCGTCCTGCGGGCCCGTACGGCTCGTCGGGGTCGACGGACACGCGGGGTCCGGCAAGAGCACCTTCGCCGAACGGCTGGCCGAAACGCTCGGCGGCGCGCCGGTGGTCCATCTGGACGACTTCGCGAGCCACGACGAGCTGTTCTGCTGGACCGACCGGTTCCGCGAGCTGGCGCTGGCCCCGCTGCGCCGCGGCGAGCGCGCCTCGTACGGCCCCTACGACTGGGTCCGGCGCCGCTTCGCCGAGGAGCCCGGCGAGCGGATCACCGTCCCGCCCGCGCCTGTGGTCATCGTGGAGGGAGTGGGCGCCGGACGCCGGGCGCTGCGCCCGTATCTCGCCCGTCTGCTGTGGATGGAACTGGCCGACCGGGCGTCCTGGGAGCGTGGTCAACACCGTGACGGACCGGACATGTCCACATTCTGGGACAGTTGGCTGCCCGCGGAGCGAGAACACTTCGCGGCCGACCCTTCCCGTCCGTACGCCGAACTTCTGGTACTCCAGGGTGAAGAGGGGTACGAGGTGCTGCCGGGGCCCGTTGTGGCCACCTGAACGCCCCGCGCCATCACCGTCCGTCACCGCTCGCCGTCGGTCCGCGTCCCGCCTGCGATTCGTCCCCCCGGAGTGTGCCAACTCCGCTTGACCTGGGGGACGTACAGGTCTTACGTTCTCAATGTGCGGTCCTTACGGATCGCCCGCAGACGCGAAGCCCCCGGTTGTTCCCCCGTGATCGGGGGCTTCGTTCTGCCCCCAGCGCCGGATTTCATACGCTCCGTGCCGCCGACCCCTTACCCTGGGTCACCACCCTTTTCCTCCCCCGCGCACGCCCCCGACCCGCTCCGACCGGCGATCCGACGTGCTGCGCCCTTCGGCCGGGGCTGTCACCGCGGGTACCATGCGAAATGGTGCCACCGCGGGATGGACGGACTCGACACCTGCGTCAATTCCCGTCCGTAGCAAGATGGTTCGGATCAGGATGTGGCCAGGCAGTTGCCCGGCGGCACACCACGGGGGACGTTTGTGGGGGACGTGATGGACTTCGGCACGCAGGGCTCGCAGGCCCCGGCCGACCTCGCTTGGCTGCGCGCCGTGGACGCCTACACGATGGGCGCCTACGCGCAGGCCGAGGAGGAGTTCAGGGCCGCGGTAGAACTCGATCCGGGAATGGCCGACGGCTGGCTCGGCCTGCACGCGCTGCGCGCCGACACCACCGGCGCGCTGCTGCGGATGTACCGGCACCGCGACCGCTTCGGCGAACAGCGCGCCCGGCACCGCCGCACGCTGAACTCCTGGTACTGGCTCGGCTGGTGGGTGCAACCGGTGCTGGAGAGCCCGCGCGACCTGCTGCTCGCGCACGCCTCGCACTGGCTGGACGGCCGCCATGTCGCCGATCTGGACCAGGCGCTGGCCGGCTGCCCGCCGGTGGAGACCGATCCGCAGGTCCGCTTCCTGCACGCGTGCCGCGCCTACCTCGTCAAGGACTGGGACCAGCTCGTCCGGCACACCGAACAGCTCATCGACGACCCGCTGCTCGGCATCGAGGCCGGGCTGTTCGGCGGCATGGCACGGGTGCGGCTGGAGATGTACGGCCAGGCCGAGCCGCTGCTCTCGGCCGCGCTGATGCGCTGCCGCAGCGAACAGCCGCAGCGCAAGGAGCTGCGCTACTGGCTCGCCCGCGCGCACGAGGGCACCGGGCGCAGCGCGGCGGCGCTGCCGCTCTACCGGGCGGTGCACCGGGTCGACGCGGCGTTCATGGACACCGCCGCGCGGCTCGCCGCGATAGCCGAGGGCGACGGTCTGGACGAGGGCACGGATCTGGCGACGGTCTCGCTCGCCGGCCTGGGCGGGAGCGAGGGCGTCAACGGCTTCAGCCAGGACGTGCTGGACGGCCGGGACGGCGACGCGGATCTGCTGTCCGTCGCCGACGCCTCGGACGGCCTGCGCTCGGGCCCCGACCCGGACGACGAGTTCGGGGTCACCGCCCCGGTCGACGCCGACGGGGTACGGGAGAAGGCCCTGCTGCCGGTGCAGCCGCTGCCCTCGCGGCAGCCGCCAGGACCGTCCGATCCGGTGCTGCTGGCGAAGGCGCTGGCCGAGCTGGAGCGGATGGTCGGCCTGGAGCCGGTGAAGCGCCAGGTGCGCGCGCTGTCCGCGCAGCTGCACATGGCGCGGCTGCGCGCGGCCCAGGGGCTCCCGGTGCAGCCGCCGAAACGACACTTCGTCTTCTCCGGCCCCTCGGGCACCGGCAAGACGACGGTCGCGCGGATACTCGGCCGGGTGTTCTACGCGCTCGGACTGCTCGGCGGCGACCATCTGGTGGAGGCGCAGCGCTCGGATCTGGTGGGCGAGTTCCTGGGCCAGACGGCGGTGAAGGCCAATGAGCTGATCGACTCGGCGCTCGGCGGGGTGCTGTTCGTCGATGAGGCGTACAGCCTGTCCAACTCCGGCTACACCAAAGGCGACGCGTACGGCGACGAGGCCCTCCAAGTGCTGCTCAAACGCGCCGAGGACAACCGCGACCGGCTCGTGGTCATCCTGGCCGGCTACCCGGAGGGCATGGACCGGCTGCTCGCGGCCAACCCCGGCCTCAGCTCACGCTTCACGACGCGCGTCGACTTCCCCAGCTACCGGCCGCTGGAGCTGACCCGGATCGGTGAGGTGCTGGCCGCCGAGAACGGCGACTGCTGGGACGAGGAGGCCGTCGACGAGCTGCGCAGCGTCAGCGGGCACGTCGTCGACCAGGGCTGGATAGACGAGCTGGGCAACGGCCGCTTCCTGCGGACGCTGTACGAGAAGAGCTGCGCGTACCGGGATCTGCGGCTGTCCGGCTACGCGGTGTCCCCCACCCGCGAAGACCTCGCGACGCTGCGGCTGCCGGACCTGATGCAGGCGTACGGCGAGGTGCTGTCGGGCCGCGGCCCGACGGCCCGCGACCCGCGCGACCCACCGCCGCTCTGAGGGGTGCCGGGGGGGCAGCGGGGGCGCGCGAACACCGGAGCTGACCGGCCGGGCTGGGCGGGTGCGCGGGGCGGGCCGTACGGGCCGGGCAAGCGGGTGCGCGCGAACACGGGAGCTGCCCGGCCGGGGCTGGCCAGGGCCGGTGGGCGGCGGCCGACAGCGGGCGGGGCCGTACGGCTGCGCCCCCGCCCACCGGCTCCCCACCGGCCCGCCCACCGCTCAGCCGGCCATCGCTCTCGGCCCGGTCGGAACCGACGGCTCCGCGGGCCCCGGCTGCTCGCCGGGCGCCGCCGCCTCCGGGGGACCCGAAGGAGTCGGCGCCGACTCGTTCGCCGGCCCCGCAGCCGAGCGCCGGTCCCGGTCGCCGGGCCGGCGCTGCCGGACCGCCGTCCGCTGGTGCGCCGGGTCGCGGACCTCGCCGACCAGCATCTCCAGTACATCCTCCAGCGCGACCAGACCGAGCACCCGGCCCGACGCGTCGGCGACCGCCGCGAGGTGCGAGGCGGTGCGGCGCATCGCGGTCAGCGCGTCGTCGAGCGGCAGTTCGGCCCGGAGCGTGGCCATCGGCCGCCATACCCGCTGCGGCACTTCCCGGTCCCGCTCCTCCAGCTCCAGCACGTCCTTGACGTGCAGATACCCCATGTAAGCGCCGCCCGGCGCGCAGACCGGGAAGCGCGAGTAGCCGGTGCGCACGGTCAGCTCCTCCACCTGCCGGGGGGTCACCGAGAGGTCCGTGGTGACCAGAGCGGCCGAGTCGAGGAGCACATCGGTGACCGGGCGGCTGCCCAGTTCCAGGGCGTCCTCCAGGCGTTCCTGCTCACCGGGGTCGAGCAGACCGGCCTGCCGGGAGTCCTCGACCATGTGGGTCAGCTGCTCGCTGGTGAACACCGCCTCGACCTCGTCCTTCGGCTCGACCCTGAACAGCTTCAGGATGAGCCGGGCGCACGCCCCGAGCAGCAGCGTGACCGGCCGGCAGAGCCGGGCGAAGGCGACCAGGCCGGGGCTGAGCCACAGCGCGGTCTTCTCCGGGGCCGCCATGGCGAGGTTCTTCGGCAGCATCTCGCCGACGACCAGGTGCAGAAAGACGACCAGGGCGAGCGCGATGACGTAGCCGAGCGGGTGGATGACCGGCTCGGGCAGCCGGACCGCGTGGAAGAGCGGCTCCAGCAGTTGGGCGACGGTCGGCTCGGCGACCGCGCCGAGGGTGAGTGAGCAGACGGTGATGCCGAACTGCGCGGCGGCCATCATCTGCGGCAGGCTCTCCAGGCCGTGCAGCACCGTACGGGCCCGGGTGGAGCCCTGGGCTGCGAGCGGCTCGATCTGGCTGCGGCGTACGGAGACCAGGGCGAACTCGGCGCCGACGAAGAAGCCGTTGCAGAGCACCAGGACTCCGGCGAACAGGAGTTGCAGCAGGCTCATCGCCGTGCCTCCTGGACCGCGCGGGCCGTACCGGCGGTGACAGCGGCCGTGGCCGCTGTTCCGGCGGTGGCGCCGGCCGCCGTACCGGACGGCTGGGTCCGGACTATCCGGACCCGGTCCGCCCGGTGGTGGGTGACCAGCCGGACCCGCAGCTGCCAGCCGGGCAGCTCGGCGGTGTCGCCGGGGGCGGGGATGCGCCCGAGCAGGTCCGCGACCAGACCGGCCACCGTCTCGTACGGCCCGTCGGGCACGTCCAGCCCGATCCGGCCGAGCAGGTCGACCCGCAGGCCGCCGTCGGCGTCCCAGGCCGAACGGCCGTCCTCCGCCGGGGCAGGGGAGATCTCCGGGCGGTCGGCGCCTTCGGCGTCGTGCTCGTCGCGCACTTCGCCGACCAGCTCCTCGACGATGTCCTCCAGCGTGACGACCCCCGCGGTACCGCCGTACTCGTCCACGACGACCGCGATCGGCTGCTCCTTGCGGAGCCGCTCCAGCAGCGGCTGGACGGGCAGGGTCTCGGGGACCAGCAGCGGCGGCACGGCGATCCGTCCGGCGGGGGTGCGCAGGCGTAGGTGTGCGGGCACGGCGAGTGCGTCCTTGAGATGGACCATGCCGACGACTTCGTCGAGCCGGTCGCGGTAGACGGGGAAGCGGGAGAGTCCCGTGGCGCGGGTGAGGTTGAGTACGTCCTCGGCGGTCGCCGTGGTCTGCAGCGCGCTGACCCGCACCCGCGGGGTCATCACGTTCTCGGCGGTCAGCGCGGCCAGCGACAGGGTCCGCACGAAGAGATCGGCGGTGTCCTGCTCGATGGCCCCGGCGCGGGCCGAGTGCCGGGCCAGTGAGACGAGCTCGCCGGGGGTGCGGGCGGAGGCCATCTCCTCGGTCGGCTCCACGCCGAAGACCCGTACCAGCCGGTTGGCGACCGTGTTCAGCAGCGAGATGACCGGCCGGAAGAAGCGGGAGAAGGCGTACTGCGGGCCGGCGACGAAGCGGGCCACCTGGAGCGGCCGGGAGATCGCCCAGTTCTTGGGCACGAGTTCGCCGATGACCATCTGCACGGCCGAGGCGACCAGCATGCCGACGACCACGGCGACGCCCGATACGGCGCCCGGTGGCAGACCGGTGGCGGCGAACGGGCCGGACAGCAGGTCCGCGAGGGCCGGCTCGGCGAGCATCCCGACCACCAGGGAGGTGATCGTGATGCCCAGCTGAGTGCCGGAGAGTTGGAAGGAGAGCTCACGCAGCGCCGAGACGACGGTGCGGGCCCGTGGGTCGCCCGCGGCGGCCGCTCGCTCCGCCTCGGCGCGCTCGACGGTGACGAGCCCGAATTCGGCGGCGACGAAGAAGCCGTTGGCGAGGATCAGGACGAGTGCTGCTCCGAGGAGCAGCAGAGAGGCGTTCATGCCGCCGCCGTCGTGTTGGCGCGCTGGGCGCGCGAACCGGGGGCGGCGCAGGTACTACCGGACGATCCGTCCATTGCTGGAGGGAGTCACTCCTCGGGTAGAAGGTGCCCCGCGCGGGCGCGCTGCGCGCGATCGCTGTGCTGCGGGGTGGGGCGCGCCGTGCGCCCCCGGGAACAGAGTAATCAACGAGCGGAGGGGCCGAGGGCAGGGCACTCGCCCCACGAGGGTGCGGTTCCGGCCGACTGCCCTGGGCGCCGCCCGGACCGCGCAGGTCAGCCGGGTCGTGCGGGTCCGGCTAGGAGTTCGGGCCCGTTCCGTACTCCTCGGAGAGCGCCCGCAGCGCGCGGGCGTCGGTGATCGCCTGCGCCTTGGCGACGCCCGGCTGGATGCCCATCGCGGCCATGCTGGTGCCGTCCGCGAGGTCGAGATAGACCCAGGGGTCACCGGGCCGCAGATTGACCTTGAGGATCTCCGCCCACTCCAGCCGGCGCCTGGTGGTCAGGTTCACCACCGTGACGCCCGCGCTGTCGGCGACCACCTTGGGGCGGCTGAGCAGCGCGAGCACCGCGAAGATCAGCACTCCGGTGCCGACGAAGGTGAGCAGGTCCCCGGTGCCCCAGCCGGTCCGTCCGTCGGTCGTCAGCAGCACCGCGATCAGTGTGAGGACGGCGAGCAGCACCACGCCGGTGGCCAGCAGCACGGCCCGGGTGCGGGTCGGGCGGAAGGTGACCGGCAGGTCGGGGAGGGCGGGCTGGGGCGCGGGGCTGGTCACGTCGGCGGTCTCTCGTCGCGGTTCGCTCAGGGCTGTTCGGAGCAGACCGGCTGTGTCACAGCCGGCAGGCGTGGATGCCCGTGGTGAGGATGGCGCGGGCCCCGAGCTCGTACAGCTCGTCCATGATGCGCTGCGAATCGCGGCTGGGAACCATGGAGCGGACCGCGACCCAGCCCTCGTGATGCAGCGGGGAGACGGTCGGCGACTCCAGGCCGGGGGTGAGCGCGACGGCGTTCTCGACGTCCTCGACGCGGATGTCGTAGTCCATCATCACGTAGCGCCGGGCGACCAGGACGCCCTGCAGCCGACGCAGGAACTGCTGGACCTTGGGGTCCGGCTCGTTCCCGCCGGTGCCGCGGATGACGACGGCCTCCGACTCCATGATCGGCTCGCCGATGACCTCCAGTCCGGCGTTGCGCAGCGAGATCCCGGTCTCCACGACGTCCGCGATGACCTGGGCGACGCCGAGCTCGATGGCCGTCTCGACCGCGCCGTCGAGGTGCACGACGGAGGCGTCGACACCGTGGTCGGCCAGGTGCTGGGCGACCACGCCCTCGTACGAGGTGGCGATCGTCATGCCGCCGAAGTCCTCGACGCCCTTCGCCGTGCCGGGCTTGGTGGCGTAGCGGAAGGTCGAGCGGGCGAAGCCGAGCTGGAGGATCTCCTCGGCCTTGGCGCCGGAGTCGAGCAGCAGGTCGCGGCCGGTGATGCCGATGTCCAGGCGGCCGGAGCTGACGTAGATGGCGATGTCACGGGGCCGGAGGTAGAAGAACTCGACCTCGTTCTCGACGTCGACCAGGACGAGTTCCTTGGACTCCTTGCGCTGCCGGTAGCCGGCCTCATGGAGCATCGCCGACGCAGGCTCGGAGAGTGAACCCTTGTTGGGGACAGCGATGCGCAGCATGACGGCGGGTTCCTTTGCAGCGGGGGTCGGGGAACGGGGTGGTGCGAGGAGGGCGGAGCGCTGAAGCGGCCGGCCCGGCTCAGAGATGGGCGTAGACGTCGTCCAGGGAGATTCCCCGGGCGACCATCATCACCTGAACGTGGTACAGGAGTTGCGAGATTTCCTCGGCGGTGGCGTCGGCGCCCTCGTACTCGGCGGCCATCCACACCTCGGCGGCCTCTTCGACGACCTTTTTGCCGATGGCATGCACCCCCTTGTCCACCAGTTCGGCGGTGCGGGAGCTGCTGGGGTCGCCGGAGGCGGCCTTCTGCTGGAGCTCGGTGAAGAGCTCCTCGAATGTCTTGTTGGCCATGGTGACTCTTACCTTACGGGGTCGGGCCGTGCCGCTCAGCGCCAGGGCTCGGAGACGGAACGCAGCGTCGTCGCGGTGGCCACGGCGGCGGTGACCGCCTCGTGGCCCTTGTCCTCGTTCGAGCCCTCGATGCCCGCCCGGTCGAGCGCCTGCTCCTCGGTGTCGCAGGTCAGGACGCCGAAGCCGATGGGTACGCCGGTCTCGACGGAGACCTGGGTGAGGCCCTGGGTGACCCCTTGGCAGACGTATTCGAAGTGCGGGGTGCCGCCGCGGATAACGACGCCCAGCGCGACGATCGCGTCGTAGCCGCGGTTCGCGAGGACCTTGGCGACGACCGGCAGTTCGAAGCTGCCGGGGACGCGCAGCAGGGTGGGCTCGTCGATGCCCAGCTCGTGGAGGGCGCGCAGCGCGCCGTCCACGAGTCCGTCCATCACCTTGACGTGCCATTGGGCGGCGATCACGGCCACTCGCAGGTCGCCACAGTTCTTCACGGTCAACTCGGGTGCGCCCTTGCCGCTCACGACTCTCCTCAGTGCTGTGCTGGTGCTGGTATCCGGAGGTGCTGGTGTTTGTTGTTGGTGGTGCTGGTGCTGGTGTTGTCGGTGGTGCTGAGACGGAGCCGCCGTCGGCCCCGTCCTCCTACTGGTTACCGCAGGCCGAGACCGGCTTGCCGTCCAGCCATGGCAGATCGTGGCCCATCCGGTCCCGCTTGGTGCGCAGGTACCGCAGATTGTGCTCGCCCGCCTCGACCGGCATCGGCTCCCGGCCTATGACACGCAGACCGTGCCGGACCAGAGCCGCGGTCTTGTCCGGGTTGTTGGTCATCAGCCGCAGGCTGCGCACCCCGAGGTCGGTGAGGATCTGGGCGCCCGCCGCGTAGTCGCGGGCGTCGGCGGGCAGGCCCAGTTCGAGGTTGGCGTCGAGGGTGTCCCGGCCGCGCTCCTGGAGTTCGTAGGCGCGCAGCTTGGACAGCAGGCCGATGCCGCGGCCCTCGTGGCCGCGCAGGTAGAGGACGACGCCGCGGCCCTCGGCGGTGACGCGCCGCAGCGAGGCGTGCAGCTGGGAACCGCAGTCGCAGCGCTGCGAGCCGAAGATGTCACCGGTGAGGCACTCGGAGTGCACCCGGACCAGGACGTCCTCGCCGTCGCCGATGTCGCCCGCGACCAGGGCGATGTGCTCCACACCGTCAACGGTGGAGCGGTAGCCGTACGCCTGGAAGTCGCCGAAGGCGGTGGGCAGCCCGGTCCGCGCCTCGCGGCGCACGGTGGGCTCGGCGGACCTGCGGTAGGCGACCAGGTCCTCGATGGAGATGATCGCGAGGCCGTGCTTGCGCGCGAAGGGCACCAGTTCCGGCAGCCGCATCATGGTGCCGTCCTCGTTGGCGATCTCCACGATCGCGGCGGCCGGGCGCAGGCCGGCCAGCCGGGCGAGGTCGACGCCGGCCTCGGTGTGCCCGTCGCGGACCAGGACGCCGCCGGGGCGGGCGCGCAGCGGGAAGACGTGGCCGGGGCGGACGAAGTCGCCGGAGGCGCTGTCCGGGTCGGCGAGCAGTCTGATGGTGGCGGCCCGGTCGGCGGCGGAGATGCCGGTGCTGACGCCGTGCGCGGGCGAGGCGTCGACCGAGACGGTGAACGCGGTGCCCATCGACTCGGTGTTGTCCTCGACCATCTGCGGCAGTTCGAGCCGGTCCAGCGCGGGCCCTTCCATCGGGACGCAGACCAGGCCGCGGCACTCGGTCATCATGAAGGCGACCAGTTCAGGGGTGGCCTTCTCAGCGGCGAGGATGAGGTCGCCCTCGTTCTCCCGGTTCTCGTCGTCGACCACGACGACGGGGCGGCCGGCGGCGATGTCGCTGATCGCGCGTTCGACGGGGTCGAGCGCGAGGTTCGCGCCGTCCCCCTCCTCGTACCAGCTCTGTGGTGTGATCATGCTGCTGCTCCTTCCAGGACGGGCCGCGAGCTCGAACGGGAGCGCAGCCACCAGTCGCGCATGCCCCACAGGACGAGGGCCAGATAGACGACGTAGACCAGGCCGGAGAAGGCCAGGCCACTGCTGAAGGCGAGCGGGACGCCCACCAGGTCGACGAGGACCCAGGCGAACCAGAACTCGACCAGGCCGCGGGCCTGGGCGACCATCGCGGCGAGGGTGCCGACGAAGATGTAGGCGTCCGGCCAGGGGTTCCAGGACAGGTCGGGCATCGCGGTGAACAGTCCGCCGACGATGAGGGTGCCGACGACGGTCCCGGCGACCAGGACGGCCCGCTCGCGTCCGCTCGCGAACCGGACGGCGATGTCGCCGCCGTGCTCACGACGGCCGCGCTGCCACTGGTTCCAGCCCCAGAAGGCGACGCCGATGATCAGAAGCTGCTTGCCGACACCACCGCTGAGCTGCGCGGACGCATAGGCCGCGACCAGGATGACGCCGGAGGCGAACTGGGCGGGCCAGGTCCATATGGAGCGCCGCCAGCCGAGCGCCAGGGCTATCAGCCCGACGCAGTTGCCGACCATGTCGGACCAGATGACGTGCTGGTCGAAGGCGGTGAAGGCCTCGCTGTTCAACCAGTCGAGGACGCCGCTCACCGAGCCGCCTCCGCACTGGGCGCGGCCGGCCCGGTGATCCCCGCGGTCGCCGCGGCTCCGGCGGTCCCCGTGCGGTCCGCGCCGAGCAGCCGCTCGACGTACTTGGCGAGGACGTCGACTTCGAGGTTGACCGGGTCGCCGACCCGCTTGACGCCCAGGGTGGTCAGGCCGAGGGTGGTGGGGATGAGGCTGATGGTGAAGAAGTCGGGACCCGCCTCGACGACGGTCAGGCTGACGCCGTCCACCGTGATGGAGCCCTTCTCCACGACGTAGCGGGACAGTCCGTCCGGCAGCGCGACCTTGACGAGCTCCCAGTGTTCACCGGGGATCCGCTCGGTGATGGTGCCGGTGCCGTCCACGTGGCCCTGGACGAGGTGTCCGCCCAGCCGTCCGCCCAGCGTCATCGGGCGCTCCAGGTTGACCCGGCTGCCGGGGGCCAGCGCGCCGAGGCTGGAGCGGTCCAGCGTCTCGGCCATGACGTCGGCGGTGAACTCGCCGTCGCCGAAGTCGACGACGGTCAGGCAGACGCCGTTGACCGCGATCGAGTCGCCGTGCTTGGCGTCCTCGGTGACGAGGGGGCCGCGCAGTCGGAAGCGGGCGGAGCGAGTGGGGTTCTGCTCCCCGGCGGTGTCGCCGAGAATCTCGACGGCGACGACCTCGCCCAGTTCTTCAACGATTCCGGTGAACAATTCAGTGCTCCTCGTCGGTGGGGTGAGCAGCGGCAACGGCGGGGGTGGCGGAGACCCTGAGATCGGGGCCGAGCCGGACGGTGTCGGTGACATCGAGCCGCAACGCCTGCGTGATCGTGCTGATTCCTGCGTCCGCGAGGACGGCGGGGCCCGCGCCGAGCAGCACGGGCGCGAGATAGCCGACGACCCGGTCGACGGACTCGGCAGCGAGGAAGGCGCCGGCCAGGGTGGGCCCGCCCTCCAGCAGCACGGAGCGCACGCCGCGCTCGTACAGCGCGGCGAGCAGCGCGGGGATGGAGAGGCCGCGGCCGTCGGGGGCGCGCGGCAGCCGGACCACCGGGGCGAGCCCTTCGAGGTGCGTCGCGTCGGCGTCCTCGGCGACGGCGATCAGGGCGGGCCCGGTGCCGTCGAGGACCCGGGCGCCGGGCTTGACGGCGGCGGCGTTGGTGTCGACGACGACCCGCAGCGGCTGGGTGACCTCGACGTCCACGACGCGCGCGCCGAGCTGCGGGTCGTCCATGCGGGCCGTACCGGAGCCGACGACGACGGCGTCGGCCCTGGCGCGCAGCCGGTGCACATCGGCGCGGGATTCGGGTGAGGTGATCCAGCGGCTGGTGCCGTCGGCGGCGGCGATCCGGCCGTCGAGGGTGGCGGCGTACTTCCACAGCACGAAGGGGCGCCGGCGTCGTACCGAGGTCAGCCAGGCTTCGTTGCCCGCCGCGGCCTGCTCCGCGAGGAGGCCGCCCTCGACGTCGATCCCCGCGGCGGCGAGGGTGCCGGCGCCGCCGGTCGCGGTGGGGTCCGGGTCGGCGACGGCGTAGACGACGCGGGCGATCCCGGCGTCCAGCAGGGCGCCGGTGCAGGGGCCGGTGCGGCCGGTGTGGTCACAGGGTTCGAGGGTGACGACGGCGGTGCCGCCGCGGGCCCGCTCCCCCGCTGCGCGGAGCGCGTTGACCTCGGCGTGCGGTCCGCCCGCGCGCTGGTGCCAGCCTTCGCCGACCGAGTTGCCTTCGGCGTCGAGGACGACGCAGCCGACGACGGGGTTGGGGCTGGTGGCGCCCAGGGCACGGGCGGCGAGCGCGATGGCCCGTTGCATGGCGTGTCGCTCTTGAACGGGCGCTGCGGCTGCGGTGGCCACCGGGTCCTCCTGCCTCTTGAGGCACGGACTCCGGGGCTGTCGAGAAGACACGTAACGGGAACATCGCGACCGGATACACCGAGGCAGGGAGCACGGACCACCCAAAAGGGACGGACCGTCGACGACGGCATACCGATACGAGCCCGCCGCGCACTGCCTCCCATCCGGACTTTAACCGTCGGTCCAGGAATTACACCTGGTCAACCGGCCGCTGGAGGCGGACGGGTCGCGGACTATAACCGCCGGTTCGGACTTTCACCGACCCCGGAGTGCGCTGCGTATATCAGTACAGCCTCAGTCTGCCACGTCTGATCGACGGCCATGCGGGCGAGCGACTGTGCCCTGGGTCACACGCAGTGCCGCCGGGTGACCGCTGTGTCATTCCCGGGCGATCGCCGCTTCACTTCCGCACTTCCGCACTTCCGCACTTCCGCGCGACCGCCGAGCGTCACTTCTGGGCGAGCTCGCGGACGACCTCCATGTCGCTGAACGGGATCACTTGGTCGCCGATGGTCTGGTGCGGCTCGCTGCCCTTGCCTGCCACCAGGACGACGTCACCGGGCCGCGCGGCGGCCATCGCGAACCGGATCGCCTCGCGACGGTCGGCGATGCGCTCGAAGGGGGTGCCGGTGGCTGCGATGCCGGGCGCGATCTGGTCGAGGATCGCCTCCGGGTCCTCTCCGCGCGGGTTGTCCGAGGTCAGCACGCACTGGTCGGAGAGCTTTCCGGCGATCGTGCCCATCGTGACCCGCTTGGTGACGTCGCGGTCGCCGCCGCAGCCGAAGACGGTGATGATCCGGCCGGTGGCGAACGAGCGCAGGGCCGTGAGCACCTTCTCCAGCGAGTCCGGGGAGTGCGCGTAGTCCACGATCACGCCGTAACCGTCACTGGTGTCGAAGCGCTCGAACCGGCCCGGGATGGGCGGCATCCGGTCGAGTGCGCCGATCAGCGCTTCGAGGTCGTGGCCGAGCTGGTGGCAGGCCGCCAGGGTGGCCAGCGCGTTGGAGACCGAGAAGCGGCCCGGCAGCGGGATCGCGGCGGGGTACTTCCGCCCGTCGTGGTGCAGCGTGAAGCGGCTGCCGTCGGCGCCCATGGAGAGGTCGGTCGCCCGGTAGTCGGCCTCGGCGTCGAGCGCGTAGGTGGTCACCGCGCCGGGCATCAGCGCCTGGATCTCGGCGCCGACCGGATCGTCCGCGTTGACGACGGCGCGCCGGCACAGCCCCTGGAAGAGCCGGAGCTTGGCGCCCTTGTAGCCCTCCATGGTGCCGTGGTCGTCGAGGTGATCCTGCGTCAGGTTGGTGAAGACGCCCACATCGATGAAGGTACGGTCCACCCGGTTGGTGAGCAGCGCCATCGAGGTCGCCTCCAGCACCACGCTGCCCGCGCCGTGGTCGCGCATGTAGCCGAAGAGGTATTGCAGTTCGGGCGACTCCGGGGTGGTCAGGACCGACCTCGGCATCGGGATCAGCTCATTGCCGATCCTGCTGCCGGAGGTCCCGATGACGCCCACGCTCGCACCCTCGGCGGCCCTGAGGACCGCCTCGACCATGTACGAGACGGAGGTCTTGCCGTTGGTGCCGGTGACCGCGACGACGTCCATGCCGCGGCCGGGCTCACCGTGGTAGCGGGAGGTGACGACCGGGGTCGCGGTACGGGCGTCCGGCACCCGCACCACGCAGACCTCGCCGGGCACGCCCAGCGGTGCGCGGGAGTCGCCGTCGACCAGCACCGCCACGGCGCCGCCCGCCAGCGCCTGTTCGATCGCCTCGGGCCCGCCCTCCTGGTGGCCGCGGATCGCGATGTACAGCGAGCCGGGCGCCCTGCGGTGCGCGTCGAAGCTCACGCCGCCGGTGATCTGCGCGCTCGGGTCGCCCTGGAGAACCTGGTGGTCGTGCCCGTCCAGAAGTTCGCTCAGCTTCACAACTATCCCCTCGGAGGCGATTCCGGCAAGGGCTAGCACGGCTCTGCCCATAGGGGCGGAGCCGTCGGCCGGACATCGCGGTGGTGGCCTTGGATAGGCGAGCGGACCCCACGGGGAGGGGGGAACTGCATAGGAACCCGGAGCCGAGACGGCTAAGGACCGCTACCTGTATAGGCGCGAAGCTCTCCGATGTGCGTACGGCTCGGCGTCGGATGCCGAGCCCGCGAAGGACCGGAGCAGAAGCGGCGTTCGTGTCCACAGGCCGTCGAGCTCAGCAAGGACCGGCTCGACGCTGTCCTAGCGTACATCCGATCATCGGAGCAATTCCCGGCATGACGTCGGGCGGTGCCGGGCGCCGCGGGGCCACGGTCCGGTCGTGGGGCGGCTGCGGGGCGGCCGTGGGGCGGGGTCCGCGACCGCCCCGGCGGGCCGCGTGCGGGGCCGGCTCCGGGATCGCGCCGCAGCCGCTGCGGGATCGCCTCGGGATCGGCCGGGCGGCCCGTTCGGCACATCCGCGGGACACTGGTCCATACCTATTGACGGCCTGGTCTAGTCCTCTTACAGTCTGCGGCACCTTCACGGGGCAGCCCTCCCCTTGGACGGTGGACACCACCGGCGAGCTGGGAGTCCGGCAGGACCTCGGCGGCTGCTGAAGCCAAGCCCCTCTGCCATCCGCCTCGACAGGCCGGAAAGTCCCGGCGGGCGACGCCTCCCCGTCGCGCCCGCCGGGACTTCCCATTACCGTCCGGAGCATGAAGACGATTCTGGTCACCGGCGGCACCGGCACCCTCGGCCGGGTCGTGACCGACCGGCTCCTCGACGCCGGACACGAGGTACGGGTGCTGAGCCGTCACCCGGCGGCCGACCGGCGGGACGCCGCTGCTCAGACCGACGCCGCTCGGGCCGCCGAGCCGCAGACGTACGCCGTCGACCTGCGCGACACCGGGGCCGGTGCGCGCCTCGACGCGGCCGTGACCGGCGCGGACGCCATCGTGCACTGCGCCAGCTCGCCCCGGGGCGGCGACGCCGACGCCGCCCGGCATCTGATCGAGGCGGCGCGGCGCGCGAAGGTCCCGCACCTCGTCTACATCTCGATCGTCGGCGTGGACCGGGTCCCGATGGGCTACTACCGGACGAAGTTCGAGGCCGAGCGGCTGATCGAGGACTCGGGCCTGGGCTGGACCGTGCTGCGGACCACCCAGTTCCACGACCTCGTGCTGCGCCTGTGGCAGATCTCCACCCGGCTGCCGCTCGCGCCCGTCCCGGCCGGGGTCCGTATCCAGCCGATCGACGTGCGCGAAGTCGGCGAGCGACTGGCCGAGGCGGCGCTCGGCGAACCGGCCGGGCGGGTGCCGGAGATGGGCGGCCCGCAGGTGCGCGACGCCGGCGATCTCGCGCGGGCCTATCTGCGCGCGGCGGGCCGCCGCCGGGCGCTGCTTCCCGTACGGCTGCCGGGCAAGGCGTTCGCCGGGTTCCGCGCCGGCGCCCATCTGCCGCCGGACCGGGCCGTCGGCCGGGTGACGTTCGAGGAGTTCCTCGCCGAGCGGTTCAGCCGCCCGGAGGCGTGAACAACTGCTCCTGAGCGGCGTCCATCGCGGTGAGCACCGCGCCGCGCAGCACCGCGCCGCCGCCGACGGTCCCCGCCCGTACCTCGGTGCGCAGCGGGGACATGCCGGTCAGCCGCCGGGCGACGCGCCGGGCGAGTTCCTCGCCGCCCGCGCGGCCGATCTCGCCGCCGAGGACGACGCAGCCGGGGTCCAGCACCGCACAGATCGCGGCGGCTCCGACGGAGATACGGCCGGCGAGCGCGTCCAGGAAGGGCCCGCCGTCGCTCTCCTGGGCCTCGATCGCCGCCCGGACGGCCGCCTCGGCGGGCGGTACGCGCCCGTCGGGCCGCGTCCGGATGCCGTGTTCGCGGGCGAGTTCGCAGATGGCCGCGGAGCCCGCCAGCGAGTGGAAGCCGCCGTCGCATCCGGTCGCGGTCGGCAGTACGTCGGTGCCGGGCACGGGCAGGAAGCCGATCTCACCGGTGCCGCCGGACGCGCCGCGGCGCAGCACGCCGTCCAGGACGACGGCCGCGCCGACCCCGTGTCCGAGCCACAGCAGCCCGAAGGTGCCGCGGTCGCGGGCGGCTCCGAGCCGCTGTTCGGCGACGGCGGCGAGGTTGACCTCGTTCTCCAGCAGGACCGGCGCGTCCTGACGGCTTGCCAGGGCGCTGACCAGGCCGCCGTGCCAGGCGGGCAGCCCGCCGGTGTCATTGAGTTCGCCGGTCGCCGGGTCGACGAGGCCGGGGGCGCCGACGGCGACGGTGTGCAGCCGGTCGGCCCCGGCGTCCCGCAGGGTGCGGTCCAGCAGCGCCGTCGCGGCGGCCACCGCGACGGCGGGTTCGGTGCTCGCGGCGATGGGCAGGGTGGCCTCGGCCAGGGTGCGGCCGAGCAGGTCGGCGACCGCGACGCCGACGCTGTGCGTGCGTACGTCGACGCCGGCGAGGTGGGCGCGGTCGGCGACGATCGCGTAGAGGCGGGCGTTGGGCCCGCGGCGGTCCGCGCCGGACTCGCCCGCGACGGCGATCAGCCCGTCGTTCCGCAGCCGCTCGACGAGGTCGGCGATGGTCGGCCGGGACAGTCCGGTCAGCGTTTTGAGCTGACCGGCCGTCAACGCGCCCTGCTCCTGGAGGTGGCGCAGCGCGAGCCGGTCGTTGATGGCCCGCGCCATGCTCGGGGAGGCGGTGCGGCCGGCCGGGGGCACGCGCGTGGAAGTCATGGCGCGATCCTTCCAGATCTATTTATCAGGCAGGCTCCCTGATAATTTACGTCACCGAGGTTGGGTAGGGGTAGAACGCTTCGGGGAGGGCCGGAATCGTATGGACAGCGCGGGCAGCGGCGAGAGCACGGGCGGCACAGGCGGCACGAGCGGCAGGGATCGTACAGACCGCGCGGTCGGCGCGGATCGCGCGGTCGGCAGGGATCGTGTCGGCGTATCGGGCGCGGTCGGCGGAGCGAGCTTCTCGGCGCGGCGGTTGGGCCGCGCCCGGCTGGCCGTCGCCGCCGTCTTCACCGTGCACGGAGCGGTCACCGGCAGCTTCGCCACCCGGGTCCCCTGGATCCAGGAGCATGTCGGCGTGAGCGCCGGCCAACTCGGTCTGGCGCTGGCCTTCCCCGCGATCGGCGCCTCGGTGGCGATGCCGCTGGCCGGCCGGATCAGCCACCGGTTCGGCCCCCGGGCCGCGCTGCGCGGGCTGCTCGCGCTGTGGACGGCGTCGCTGGCGCTGCCCGCGCTCGCTCCCGGCCTGGTCTCGCTGTGCTTCGCGCTCTTCGTCTACGGCGCCACCGCCGGCATGTCGGACGTCGCGATGAACGCGCTCGGCGTCGAGATCGAGGACCGCCTCGACCGGTCGCTGATGTCCGGGCTGCACGGCATGTGGAGCGTCGGCGCGCTGCTCGGCTCCGCGGCCGGCACGGTCGCCGCGCACGCCGACGTGGACGCCCGGCTGCACCTGACGACAGCGGCCGCCGTCCTCAGCGTCCTGGGCCTCCTCGCCTGCCGGGACGTGCTCGACGTGCGCAGCGCGCCCGAGGAGCACCCGCCGCCGCGCTTCGCGCTGCCTCCCAAGTCGGCCTTGGTCATCGGAGCGGTGGGGTTCTGCGCGGTGTTCGCCGAGGGCGCGAGCCTGGACTGGTCGGCGGTCTATCTGCGCGATGTGCTGGACACCTCGCCGGGCCTCGCCGCCGCTTCGACCACGGCCTTCGCCTGCACGATGGCGGCGGCCCGGCTGGTCGGCGACGCGGTGGTGGGCCGCTTCGGCGCCGTACGGACCGTACGGGCGGGCGGGGTGCTCGCGACGGCGGGCGGTGTCCTGGTGGTCACCGCCGTCGATCCGGTGATGGCCCTCGGCGGCTTCGCGCTGATCGGGCTCGGGGTCGCGGTCGTGGTGCCGCTCGCCTTCGCGGCGGCCGGGCGCAGCGGTCCGGCGCCCAGCCAGTCGATCGCGGGCGTCGCCACGATCACCTACACCTCGGGGCTGATCGCGCCGTCGGCGATGGGCTCGATCGCCGACGCGACGTCCCTGACGGTGTCGTTCGGGCTGGTCACGGTGTTGGCGCTGGGGTTGATCTTCGGCGCGGGCGTGCTGCGGCAGGCAGGGCGGAGCGCTGCCCCGGAACTACCGGCCGAGACACCCGTCAAGCGGGGCTGACGCGGGGCGGAGTTGACGCCGGGTGCTGCCGGGTGGCGCCGGGTGCTGCCGGGCCGGGGCGGAACACTCGCTTCCGGTCCCGTGCCTGTGCCCGTGACCATCGCTGCCGCCGATTAACATGGGCGCGATCCCGTGCCTTGACCCTGGTCGCACCGCGACCCGGACGGCACTCGTCGCTGTCCGGCGGGCCGCTGTCCGAGTGGTAGCTGCCCAATGGGCCGCGTGCCGGTCGGCCGCCCCCGGTGGCCGCGGCAGTACGAGCGGCATCAGCGACATCAGCGACAGACAGCGGTACAGGGAGAAGGACCATGGCGGGCTTCGGGTGGAAGTTGCACGGCGACGGCAAGAGCCTCGCACCCGGGGAGGTCGTCAAGCCGGACGAGCGGCTCACCTGGGGACGTACCGCCGGGCTGGGCGCGCAGCATGTGGTGTCCATGATCGGTGCGTGCTTCGTCGCCCCCATCCTGATGGGCCTGGACCCGAACCTCGCGGTGATGGCGTCCGGTGTGGCCACCGTCTTCTTCCTGCTGGCCACCGGCGGCCGGATCCCGAGCTATCTCGGCAGCAGCCTGTCCTTCGTCGGCGTCGCCGCCGTCATCCAGACCCAGGGCGGTGACGCGGCCACGCTGACCGGCGCGCTGCTGGTGGTCGGCGTGGCGCTGTTCCTGTGCGGGGCGGCCGTTCGCGCCCTCGGCGCGCGGGTCATCCACGCGGTGCTGCCGCCGGTGGTCACAGGTTCTGTCGTGATGCTGATCGGGTTCAACCTCGCGCCGGTGACAGCCGGCACCTACTGGCCGCAGGACCAGTGGATCGCGCTGCTGACCATGCTCTTCACCGGCTTCGCGCTGGTGGTGCTGCGCGGGTTCTGGTCGCGCATCGCGATCTTCCTCGGGCTGGCGTTCGGCTACGTGGTCTCCTGGCTGTTCGACCGGGTCTTCGGCAGAATCCACTCCGCTGACGGCTCGGGCAAGCTCACCGACCACTGGCGGCTCGACCTCTCCGGCGTCGCCAAGGCCGACTGGATCGGCCTGCCGACCGTGCACGCCCCGAGCTTCTCCCTCTCGGCGGTGCTCGTCGCCCTCCCCGTGGTGGTCGCCCTGATCGCCGAGAACGCCGGGCATGTGAAGGCGGTCGGCGAGATGACCGGCGATCCGCTCGACGACCGGCTCGGCGGCGCGATCATGGCCGACGGCGCGGCGACGGTGCTGTCCACCTCGGTCGGCGGTCCCGCCACCACCACGTACGCGGAGAACATCGGCGTCATGGCCGCCACCCGCATCTACTCCACCGCCGCCTACTGGTGCGCGGCCGGCTTCGCCATCCTCTTCGGCCTCTGCCCGAAGTTCGGCGCGGTCGTCGCCGCGATCCCGGGCGGTGTGCTCGGCGGCATCACCGTCATCCTCTACGGCATGATCGGCCTGCTCGGCGCGCAGATCTGGGTCCGCGCCCGCGTCGACCTCTCGAACCCGCTGCACCTGGTGCCGGTGGCCGCCGGACTCATCGTCGGCATCGGCAACGTCAGCCTGGACTTCACCGACAACTTCCAGCTCAGCGGCATCGCGCTGGGCACCCTCGTCGTGCTCATCGGCTATCACGCGCTGCGTTTTTTGGCCCCGGCCCATTTGACGCGGGCCGCGCCGCTGGACGCCGGAACGTCGACGTACGACGAGGAGCCGCACGACGAGGACCGGCCGCCGTCCGCGCACTGATCGCGCCGCCTGGGCCCGTGACAGCTCACTCCCGGACGCGATGGTGGGCGACATGATCGAGGACTCCTACGACCTCATCGTCGCCGCGCTCCCCCGCACCCAGCGCGCCCTCCTGAGCTGGGACGGCCTGCGCGAGCCCCGGGGCTGAGCGCTCGTGCACCCGCCTGACCGATTAGCCCGTTCCGGTCACGCGGGACCGCACGCCCCGTACGGTCCGTATGACCCTGTCACTCTGTGCGCATGACGACGACCGAGCAGACGCCCAGCGTGGAGATCCACCGCGTGCTGGAGCGGATGCGAGCGCTGGACGCGGAGTTGCCCGAGCGGGACGGGGTCGCCGTGTTCAACCGTGTCTATCTGTCGGTCACCGAGGAGATGGCGCGCCGGACCGCCGGCGTCGGCCCCGGGGGCGGCGCGAGGGAACCCTACGGAGCCATCGCGTTCCAACACCAGCCCTCCGCCGGGGCGTTGGGGGTTCGGTTCGCCGAGCTGTTCCTGACGGCGGTGGACGCGTCCGCGCACGGGCGGCAGTTGCCCGCCTGCTGGCGGCCGTTGTTCCAGCTGCGGCGGCATCCGGGGGTGCGGCCGTTGCAGTTCGCACTCGCCGGGATCAACGCGCATGTCGGCCATGACCTGGCGCTGGCGGTGGCCGGCACCTGCGCGGGGCTGGACTGTGAACCAGCCGCGCTGGAGACCGACTTCGAGCGGATCGGGGACGTTCTGACCTCGATCGAGGAGCGGGTACGGGAGGAGCTGATGCCCGGACCTGATCTGCTCGACGTCGCCGATCCGCTGACCCACCTGGTCGGCTCCTGGAGCCTGGCGCGGGCCCGGGACGCGGCGTGGGCGGCGGCGCGGGTGCTCTGGGGGCTGCGCGGCGCGCCCGAGCTCCGTACGGAGTTCACCGAGCGACTCGACTCCGGGGTCGGGCTGGTCGGCCGCTTTCTGCTCACGCCGCTGAAGATCGGCTGACGCGGCGGACACGGCTGGCGCCGCGGACACGAAGGCCGGCGGCGCGGGCGCCGTCGCGCGGGCCCGGCTCGCGAACCGGGGCAGCGGCGGCCCGTCCAGGACGTGCCGCCGCCGTTGTCGTACGTCCGGCTCAGGGTGTGGCCGGGCGTCGAGGGGTCATCCCACCGGGCTGGCGCCACGCACGCCGAAGATCTTGACTGCTTGGTAGTACGTCCAGGCGGTGCCGTCGCACGAGGTCTTCGAGGCTCCGCTGTAGCCGGCGCAGACCCGCTTGAGGTCTTCATAGAAGGCGCTGTCCAGCCGGGCCTTGTTGGCGTCGAAGGCGCCCTGCGCCTTGTAGTTGCGGTAGCCGAAGTCATGGCGTGCGCAGGAGGTCTGGAACGGGAAGCCGAAGGGGTTGTCCGGGGAGGTGCTGCAGTAGTCGGTGGACCAGTCGAAGCCGTAGGCCGACCAGGCTCCCTGGTCGGCGCGGGCGGAGACCCAGTTCTGGTAGCTGCCCGCGCCGGCCTGCGTCCAGTTCGCGAGAACCTGCGGCTTGTCGGCGGGAGCGGCGGTGGCGGTGGGGGCGGTTCCGATGAGCGCGGCCAGGGCGGCGGCCGTGGCGGCCAGGCAGGTGGCCAGTCTTCGACGCATCTCATACCTCCGGTGGGGGACCTCGGCCCGGGTTCCGAGCGAGCGTCAGGAACATGACAATGCAGCAACCTTTCGTTCTTGGTTACCCCCGGCGGACGGCTTGTTACCGCCCAGTGCATAAAAGACGTCACACGGCCGGGAAGTTCACCCCCGTTGGCCTGAATCCCTCCCTCTGCCGCGCCCGACCGGCTCGCGCGCCGCGGGGGGCGGCGCGCCGCGCGCCTTCCGGCAGAGGAGAGAGATCGGCCGATTACGGGGCTGTGGGCGCACCGCGAAGGTGATCCCCTGAAAGCCTCAACTCGACTTCTGGAGGCTGAAGTTGGACACCTCGCCCGCACAACCCGAATCCGGGTCCGAGACGGCGGCGGCCGTGCACCTCGTGGAGCTGGGCTTCGGCCACCTCTACACCGCGGCGCTGCGCACCGCCGTCGGCTACCGCGTCGCCGACCATCTCGCCGAGGGCCCGCGCACCGCGGAGGACCTCGCACGCCGTACCGGCACTGACGCCGGGGCGCTGCGGCGCGTACTGCGGTATCTGGCTTCCCGCGAGGTCTTCCGGCAGGACGAGGACGGCGCGTTCCATCTGACCCCCGCCGCAGAACTGTTGCGCACCGACGTGCCGGGCTCACTGCACCCGGCGATCAGCATGCTCACCCACGAGACGTTCCTGCGCTCCTCGGCCGGGCTGGAGGAGACCGTACGCAGCGGCGAGCCGGCCTTCCCGAAGGTCTTCGGCGCGCCCTTCTTCGAGTATCTGCGCACCGACGCCGCCACCCGCGAACTCTTCGACGCCGGTATGGCGTCCCTCTCCGGCCCCATGGACGAACTCGTCGCCGAGGCGTACCCGTTCCCCGAGCGGGGCGTTCTCGCCGACGTGGGCGGTGGGCGCGGCGGGCTGCTGCGGGCCGTGCTGCTGCGCCATCCGGCGATGTCCGGGGTGCTCTACGACCAGGAACCGGCGCTGCGCGAACACCTGCTCGACACACCGGAGTTGGCAGGCCGGTGGCGGACCGAGGCCGGTGACTTCTTCACGGCCGCGCCGGAGGGGGCGGACTTCTACGTGCTCAAGCACGTGCTGCACGACTGGAGCGACGCGGACTGCGTACGCATCCTGCGCTCGTGCCGACGGGCGCTGGCGCCCGGCGGCCGGGTGCTGGTCGTGGACGCGGCGCTGCCGGCCGGGAACGAACCGCACCCCGGCAAGGCGCTGGACGTGGCGATGATGGCGGTCCTCGAAGGCAAGGAGCGCGACGCCGCGGAGCTGGACGCGCTCTTCGCGGAAGCGGACCTGGTCAGGACGCGGGTTCTGCCGACGGCGACCTTCACCTCGATCGTGGAGGCCGAGGCCGCGGCGTAGCGGCGCGGGGTCGGTCCCGAAGCCGCGCCGGAGACGCGGCCGGGGGCCGGGACCGCGCCGGAGCAACGGTTCCGGGACCGGCCCGGGCCCAGGCCGGGGCCGGAGCAACCCCGCCCCCGGCCAGCCCCGGCCCGGCTCGCCCGGTCAGTCCTCGGGCAGCTCGACCGGTGCGATCTCGTCGTAGAGGTCGCCCGGTCCCGGGTTGGTCGCGTCCGTGCCGCCGCCGAAGTGGTGCATGACGCCCCAGACCGCGTTCAGCGCCGTCTGCACCGCGCCCTCGGCCCAGCCCGCCGTCCAGGAGATGTCGTCGCCCGCGAGGAAGATGCCGCGCTTGTCCTCGGGCAGCCGGTCCTGCATGAAGTGGGTGAACAGGCGGCGCTGGTAGCGGTAGTGGCCGGGCAGGTTGGCCTTGAACGCGCCCATGAAGTAGGGCTCGTTCTCCCAGGAGACGGTGACCGGGTTGCCGATGATGTGCTTGCGGATGTCGACCTTGGGATAGATCTCGCCGAGCGACTTGAGCATGACCTCCATGCGCTCGTTCGCCGACAGCGGGAGCCACTTGAGGCTGTCGTCGCACCAGGTGTACGACAGGCAGATGGTCGCGGGCTTGTCCGGGCCGTCGTCCAGCAGGTAGGTGCCGCGGGTCATCCGGTCGGTGAGCGTCATGCTCATCACGTCACGGCCGGTCTCCGCGTCGGTGTCCAGCCAGAACGGCCGGTCGACGGGGACGAAGAGCTTGGACGACTCCATGTAGTGGGTGCGCTCGATCGCCGTCCAGTGGTCGATCGGGAACAGCGTGTCGTCGCAGTCGATCTTGGAGAGCAGCATCCAGGACTGCGCGGTGAAGACGGCCGCCTGGTAGGTGCGGATATCGCCGGACGCGTCCGTGACCGTGATCCGGTTGCCGGCGGTACGGGTCAGCCGGGTCACCGCGGGGCGCGGGTCGCCGCCGTGCAGGGATTGCAGCGAGGTGCCCTGCGGGTGGTGGATGATCTTGCCGGGCTCGCGGTCCCACATCCGCAGCGGCAGCTGCTGGCAGCCGCCGATGATGCCGCGGTGCTCGTCGTCCGCGCCGGTGTAGACGACCCGCAGGATCTCCAGGATCGAGTTGGGGAAGTCGGTGTCCCAGCCGCCGGTGCCGAAGCCGACCTGGCCGAAGATCTCGCGGTGCCGGAAGGACTTGAAGGCCGGGGAGTCGCAGAGGAAACCGTAGAAGGTCTGGTTGTCGAGCTTCTCGACGAGCTGCGCCCAGATCTCGCGGATCTTGGGGATGTCGCGCTCGCGGATCGCGCTCTGCATGGCGGAGAAGTCGGCGCCGTCCTCCAGACAGGCGTTCCAGGCGTGCATCACCGCGTGGTAGACCTCGGGGAGATCATCGACGGTGCGGGCGTAGTGGGACTCGCCCTTGAGGTCGACGACGGTGGACGGGGTGTCCGGGGAGAGCGGGTTCGGGAACGGCTTGGTCTCCAGCCCGACCAGGTCGATGTAGTGCTGGAAGGCCGTGGAGCACGGCGGGAAGCGCATCGCGCCCATCTCCGCCGTCAGCTCGCCCTCGCAGCCCTCGAAACCGACGGTCCGCAGCCGGCCGCCGATCTGGTCCGCTTCGTAGACGACCGGGGTGAGGCCCATCTTCATCAGTTCATACGCGGCGACGATGCCGGAGAGGCCGCCGCCGATGACCGCGACCTCCGCGCCGTGCTCGGTCGCGGGTATCTGGCCGAGCCCGGCCGGATGCGCGAGGTAGTCGTCGTAGGCGTACGGGAAGTCCGGGCCGAACATCGTGATGGGCGGCTCGACGGCAGCGGCCTGCTCATCGTGGACGGCGGTGGGCACCGTGGACGTCATCGGCGGAACTCTCCTACTGCGAAAGGGGGGCGCGGGGCAAGGTCGATCGGGGTCGGCCGCGGGGCCGGAGCGGACGGGCCGCGAGCAAGTGGGGGGCAGCCGGTCGCGGGTCGGGGCGCGGTCAGTCGCGGACTCGGGCCAGCGAGCCGTACAGCTCGGGGTGCCGGTCGGCGAGGTAGGTGTTCTCGGCGCGCGAGGCGGCCAGCAGCGCGGGGTCCGCGTCGGCGAGGAGCAGTTCCTCGCCGCGTCCGGCGCGGGCCCGTACGGTCCCGTCGGGTCCGGCCAGGCAGCTCAGGCCGACGAATTCGAACTCGCCTTCCGGGCCGGTCCGGTTGACGTACGCGACGTACATCTGGTTCTCGAAGGCGCGAGCCGGGACGAGGGTCTCGGCGACGAACTGGAAGGGGTGCATCTGCGCGGTGGGCACCAGCAGCAGATCGGTGCCGGCCAGCGCGTGCGCCCGGACGTTCTCCGGGAACTCCACGTCGTAACAGATCATGATCCCGATCCGCAGGCCGCCGAGCTCCGCCTGCACGACCGGGGTCTCGCCCGGCGTGAACCACTCGTGCTCGAAACAGCCGAAGAGGTGGGTCTTGCGGTAGTTCGCCGATGGCGAGCCGTCCGGGCCGATCAGCTGAGCGGAGTTGAAGACCGCCTCGCCCGCCCGCTCCGGGTAGCCGTAGAGCACCGCGACGCCGTGCTCGGCCGCGATCCGGGCCACGGCGGCGGCGCTCGGGCCGTCGGCGGGCTCGGCGAGCCGGTGCACGTCGGCGCCGATCGCGTAGCCGGTGAGGAACATCTCCGGGCAGACCAGCAGCCCGGCCCCGGCGGCGGCAGCCCGGCCAGCGGCCTCGTCGAGCACCCTGAGGTTGCGTTCGACGTCGCCCAGGTGACCTGAGCTCTGGAGCAGCGCGGCGCGCAGCGGCGTCATGGGACCTCTTGGGGGTGCGTACGGACGTCGGACGGGACGTTTAGACGGTACGGGCCGGGTTTCCCCCCGGACAACCCGCGACCATTGCGCACCGACCGTCGATTCGTTGCGCAGTTCCAACGCTTCACGGTGATTCGTTGCGTACGGGCGTCAGGGCCGCCCGGGGTCGCCGCGGATCGGCCTCGTACCCCCTCCGCCCGCGAGCTGGGGGCCGCGCTCGGCATCGCACTGGCGGCACCGCGCCGGCGGCACCGCGCTGCCCCGTCGGCCACGGCTGCGCGGCCGGCTACCGGATCGCGGCAGGGGTGCTGGTCGTGCTGGCCGCCGCCGGCGCCGTCGGCCTCAGGCGGGAGCGCCGGAGGTGAAGCGGCGCAGCAGCGGCGAGAGCACCAGGACCGACTTCGTGCGCTCCACGAACGGCTCGCCCGCGATGCGCTCCAGCACCCGTTCGAAGTGCCGCATGTCGGAGGCGAAGATCTGGACCATGGCGTCCGCGTCGCCGGGGTCGGGCGACGCGGACGCCACATGC
>NZ_JAYMZR010000006.1:52807-57015 GCF_035828615.1 Streptomyces sp. H27-D2
GGGGGGGCGGGGGCGCCGCGCCCCCCACTTCCGGGTAGCGCGACAGGCCGCGGTGGATCGCCTCGGGCGAGGTGTTCCTGCGGCAGTAGATCTCGATGAACCCCTCGGTCTCCCAGCCCAGCGCCGCCGGGTCCACCCGTACGGTGAATCCGGTGATGGCGCCTTCGGCCCGCAGCCGGTCCACCCGCCGTTTGACAGCGGGCGCGGACAGGCCGACCTCGGAACCGATGTCGGCGTAGGAGCGGCGGGCGTCCTGGGCGAGGGCGTGGACGATGCGTTCGTCGAGGTCGTTCAGTCGCACAGCGGGCGGATCACTTCTCTACGGGTGCCTGGTCTTCCCGGGCGAGCCGTGAGCGGCTCATCCCGTACCCGAAGTAGAACACGAGGCCGATGGCCATCCAGACTCCGAAGACCGTCCAGGTGATCGCGTCGAGGCTGCCCATCATCCAGATGCAGAGTCCGAAGCCGATGGCCGGCACGAGCGGCGACAGCGGTACCCGGAAGGAGCGCTTGATGTCGGGCTGGGTCCGGCGCAGCACCACGACGGCGACGTTGACCAGGGCGAACGCGAAGAGTGTGCCGATGCTGGTGGCGTCGGCGAGCTGGCCGAGCGGGATCGCGGCGGCGAGCACGCCGCAGAACAGCGAGACGATGACGGTGTTGGCGCGCGGGGTGCCGGTCTTCGGGTTGACCTTGGAGAAGACCTTGGGCACCAGGCCGTCGCGGGACATCGCGAACAGGATGCGGGTCTGGCCGTAGAGCACGGTCAGCACCACACTCGCGATGGCGACGACGGCGCCCGCCGCGAGCAGCACGGCCCAGAAGCTCTGCCCGGTGACGTCCTTCATGATCCCGGCGAGCGCGGCCTCGGAGCCTTCGAACTTCTGCCACGGCATGGCGCCGACGGCGACGGCCGCGACCAGCACGTACAGCACGGTGACGATGATCAGCGAGAGCATGATCGCGCGCGGCAGGTCCTTCTGCGGGTTCTTCGCCTCCTCGCCGGCGGTGGAGGCGGCGTCGAAGCCGATGTACGAGAAGAACAGGGTCGCTCCGGCGGCGCTGACGCCCGCCATGCCCATCGGCATGAAGGGGGCGTAGTTGCCGGCGCTGATGCCCTGGAAGGCGACGCCGCAGAAGAGCACCAGCGCGGCGATCTTCACGCCGACCATGATGGTGTTGGCGCGGGCGCTCTCCCTGGCGCCGCCGAGCAGGAACGCCATGGCGAGCAGCACGACGAGCAGCGCGGGCAGGTTGAAGATGCCGCCGTCGCCGGGCGGGGCGGAGAGCGCGTCGGGGATGGTGACGCCGATCGTGCCGTCGAGCAGTTCGTTGAGGTACTGGCCCCAGCCGACGGCGACGGCCGCGACCGACACGCCGTACTCCAGGATCAGACACCAGCCGCAGATCCAGGCGATGAGTTCGCCCAGCGTCGCGTAGGTGTAGGAGTACGAGGAGCCGGCGACCGGGATGGTGCCCGCGAGCTCGGCGTACGACAGCGCGGAGAACAGCGCGGTGAGGCCGGCGATCACGAAGGAGATCGTCACGGCGGGCCCGGCGTCCGGCACCGCCTCGCCGAGCACCACGAAGATGCCGGTGCCCAGCGTCGCGCCGATGCTGATCATCGTGAGCTGCCACATCCCGAGCGAGCGGCGGAGCTGTCCGCCCTCGCCCTGGCCGCCCTCGGAGACGAGCTGGCCCACCGGCTTGCGCCGCATCAGCCGGCTGCCGAGCCCGGCGGCCGGGCGGGGATTGCGGCCCCTGGGGTCCTCGGCGGGTGGCGCTGCGCCCTGGTCCAACACTCTGGTGGCTCCTTCATCGCTGCCGGTCGTGCGGCGGTGACCAGCGGCGTCCCACGCGGGCGCGGCAGAGGAGCCCGCAGGAGAGGATCGCCGAGCAGGCGGTCCCCGCCACTCCACGTACAGCGCACGAGCCTATGAGCTGCGGGGATGGCTTGTAATGCAGCAACCTTGCGTATCCCCGCACGATCGTTGCGCGCAGAGGTCGGATACGGGGAATCGTTGCAGGTCGTCGCATGAATCGGCACATAGGCCGCAGGCGGCGGGGCGATCGGCGCGGCGCGGGAGGGTGAGACGCGCGGGTCGAACGGGCCGGGGCGGCGGGGGTCGGCGCGAGCGCGCGAACGGCTCCGGCCCCCGTGGATTCACGGGGGCCGGAGCCGTACTTTCCCGTCGCGCGGGAGGTCATCCCCAGGCAGGAGATCAGTTCCAGCTGGAGTGCAGCGCCTTGCCCTCGGCGTAGCCCGCGGCGCTCTGCACGCCGACGACCGCCTTCTGGTGGAACTCCTCGAGCGAGGCGGCCCCCGCGTAGGTGCAGGAGCTGCGGACGCCCGCGATGATCGAGTCGATCAGGTCCTCGACGCCGGGCCGGCTCGGGTCGATGAACATCCGGGAGGTGGAGATGCCCTCCTCGAACAGGCCCTTGCGCGCCCGGTCGTACGCCGACTCCTCGCTGGTGCGGTTGCGCACCGCGCGGGCCGAGGCCATGCCGAAGCTCTCCTTGTAGAGGCGCCCGTCGGCGCTCTGCTGGAGGTCGCCGGGCGACTCGTACGTACCGGCGAACCAGGAGCCCACCATCACATTGGACGCGCCGGCGGCCAGCGCCATCGCGACGTCGCGCGGGTGCCGGACGCCGCCGTCCGCCCAGACGTGCTTGCCGTGCTTGCGCGCCTCGGCGGCGCACTCCATGACAGCGGAGAACTGCGGCCGGCCGACGCCGGTCATCATCCGGGTGGTGCACATCGCGCCCGGTCCGACGCCGACCTTGATGATGTCCGCACCGGCCTCGATGAGGTCGCGCACGCCCTCGGCGGCGACGATGTTGCCCGCGACGATCGGCACCTGCGGGTCCAGCGCGCGCACCGCCTTGAGCGCGGTGATCATCGACTCCTGGTGGCCGTGCGCGGTGTCCACGACGAGCGTGTCGACGCCGGCTTCGAGCAGCGCCTTGGCGCGGCCCGCGACGTCACCGTTGACGCCGACGGCGGCGGCGATGCGCAGCTTGCCGTCCGCGTCGACGGCGGGGGTGTAGAGGGTCGCGCGCAGCGCGCCCTTGCGGTTGAGGATGCCGACGAGCTTGCCGTCCTTGTCCACCGCGGGGGCGAACTTGCGGTGGGCGGCGTCGAGGCGGTTGAAGGCCTCGCGCGGGTCGATGTCGGCGTCGAGGACCATCAGCTCCCTGGACATGACCTCGGACAGCTGGGTGAAGCGGTCGACGCCGGTCAGGTCCGACTCCACGACGATGCCGACCGGCCGGCCGCCCTCGACGACCACGCCGGCCCCGTGAGCCCGCTTGGGCAGCAGGGACAGCGCGTCGGCGGCGGTGCCGGTCGGCGCGAGCACGATCGGGGTGTCGAGGACCAGGTGCCGCTGTTTGACCCAGCCGACGACCTCGGTGACGACATCGATGGGGATGTCCTGCGGGATGACGACGAGGCCGCCGCGGCGGGCCACGGTCTCGGCCATCCGGCGGCCGGCGATCGCGGTCATGTTGGCGACGACGAGCGGGATGGTGGTGCCGGTCCCGTCGGGGGCGGACAGGTCCACGCCCTGGCGGGATCCTACGGCGGACCGGTTCGGCACCATGAAGACGTCGTCGTACGTGAGGTCGTACGGAGGCTGCACATCGTTCAGGAATTTCATACTGGCTCTCTCACCTGCGGTTTTACGTCTGGGGCGGGTGGGAAGTCAGCACCGAACCAGCACCGTTCAGGCTGCGGCTCCTAGTCCATCATCTCCGACCGGCACCAGATCTGGCGAACCGGTGTTCCCCCGATGGCTCAGCGAGGCGGCTTCCCGGGGCCCGGCGCCGGGGTCGCGGCACGTCGCTCCGCACCCATATCGCTTTGCACCCGGATGTGCGGCGGCGGGCGGAACTCGCTCCGGAGGCGGCGCTGAGGCCCGTCACGCCACCGCTCGCGCGGACCGCGCCGCGACGGGGTGCAGGGCCGCGTACTCCAGCGGCGCCGAGGGGTCGATCGACACGTCGAGCGGCGCGGCCCTGCCGCCCGCGCGGACCAGCAGATCGCCGACGGCGGCGATCATCGCCCCGTTGTCGGTGCACAGCCGGAGCGGCGGCACGCGCAGCGTGACCTCCGCGGCCCGGCAGCGCCGCTCCGCCAGCTCGCGCACCCGGGTGTTGGCGGCGACCCCGCCGACGACGACCAGGGTGCGCACGCCGTACTCGGC
>NZ_JAYMZR010000006.1:57025-105535 GCF_035828615.1 Streptomyces sp. H27-D2
GGCGCGCGCGGGCGGGCGCGGGGGCCGGGGCGCGCGCCCGCCGCCGCCGCCGCCGCCCCCCCCGCCGCCGCCCCCGCCCCCCCCGCCCCGGGGGCCCACGCCGTACTCGGCGCACGCGGCGAGCGCCTTGCGGGTGAGCACGTCGGCCACCGCCTCCTGGAGCGACGCGGCTCCGTCCGCGACGGGGATCGGGCGGCCCGCCGCCCGGTGCTTCTCGGCCCAGCGCGCCGCGGCCGTCTTGAGCCCGGAGAACGAGAAGGCGTACGGATCGTCGCGGGGTCCGCTCAGCGGACGGGGGAAGGCGACGGCGCGCGGGTCACCGTCGCGCGCCGCCCGGTCGATGGCCGGGCCGCCGGGGTAGGACAGGCCGAAGACGCGGGCCGCCTTGTCGAAGCACTCCCCCGCCGCGTCGTCGAGGGTGTCCCCGAGGTGCGTGATCGGGTCGCGCGCCAGGTCCCGTACGAGCAGCAGCGACGTGTGGCCGCCGGAGACGATGAGCACCACGCAGGGGTCGGGCAGCGGCCCGTGTTCGAGGGTGTCGGCGGCGACGTGGCCCGCGAGGTGGTGCACGCCGTACAGCGGCACGCCCAGGGCGTAGGAGAGGCCCTTGGCCGCGCTGACGCCCACCTGGAGCGCCCCGGAGAGGCCGGGGCCGGTCGTCACGGCGACGGCGCCGATGTCGGCCATCCGCAGCCCGGCGTCCGCCAGCGCGGCCCTGACGACGGGCACGGCGGCCTGTACGTGAGCGCGCGCGGCGATCTCGGGGACCACACCGCCGAAGCGCGCGTGCTCGTCCATGCTCGACGCCACCGCGTGCCCCAGCAGCCGCCCGTCGCGGACGAGCCCCGCGCCGGTTTCGTCACAGGACGACTCGATCCCCAGCACCAGCTGCGAACCGCTCATGATCCACTCCTTCGGTCAGCCGCCCCACAGCTTAATTGCCGCTCATAAGCAATTGCATATCAGGTGCAATAGCTCACCGGGTGGGCCGGAATGAGGGCCTCGGGCGCGGTGCGCGGCACCCGACGCCGCGGAGCGCCTCCCCGCCAGGAAAGCCGAGTCGACCCGGGAGGCGGGCACGGCGCGCCCTCGCGCCCACCGCCGCCGCGAGCACCCGCCCAAGGCCGCCACCAGGGACCACAGCCGTCTCAAGAACGCGTCCGATATACGAACGGCCCTGTTCTGTGAACCCCCGTGCCCCTATGGTTGAGTCGCAGTCGGTTCGCCCTGCCCTCCAGGCAGGCGCGTCGTAAGAGGGAACCCGGTGAGAATCCGGGACTGCCCCGCAGCGGTGAGTGGGAACGACCGCCGTCATACGCACTGGATCCGACAGACCGGGTCCGGGAAGCGACGGCCAGTAGGAGCCAGGACCTGGACAGGACCTGGTGTGCCCACGAGTCCGAAGACCTGCCGCTGCCCGTGTGCGACCCCGCACGCGGTGATTTCGGTGGCCTCGTGGGCGGGCCGGCGGTAGCGGGCGGGCATGCGCTGCATGCGATTGCCGTGCCACTCCTTCGCGTCCTGACCCACCCCGAGGTCATCCCGCGACTCGCGAAGGAGAGTTCCGTGGCCAAGAATTCCACCACCGCCCCGTCATTCGCCACCGTCTACGGCTACCCCCGGCAGGGACCGAACCGGGAGCTGAAGAAAGCCGTCGAGGGCTACTGGGCCGGCCGTGTCACCGCTGGCGCCCTGCGGGCCGCCGCGAGGCGGTTGCGCCGGGACAACTGGCAGCAGCTGGCCGACGCCGGTGTCCAGGAGATCCCCACCGGGGACTTCTCGTACTACGACCATGTGCTGGATACCAGCGTGATGGTCGGTGCCATCCCGCCGCGGCACCGCGCCGCCGTCGAGGCCGACGCGCTCGACGGATACTTCGCCATGGCCCGCGGCACCCAGGACGTCGCGCCGCTGGAAATGACCAAGTGGTTCGATACCAACTACCACTATCTCGTACCGGAATTGGGCCCCGACACCGTCTTCACCGCGAACTCCGCCAAGGCGGTCGGCGAGTTGAGGGAGGCCATCGCGCTCGGCCGCACCGCGCGCCCGGTGCTCGTCGGCCCGGTCACTTATCTGCTGCTCGCCAAGCCCGCTCCCGGCGTCGCGGCCGATTTCGAGCCCATCACCCTGCTGGACCGGCTGCTGCCCGTCTACGCCGAGGTGCTCGCCGACCTGCGGGCGGCAGGGGCCGAGTGGGTGCAGCTCGACGAGCCCGCCCTGGTCCAGGACCGCACCCCGGCCGCACTGAATTCCACCGCCCGCGCCTACCGCGACCTCGGCGCGCTCACCGACCGGCCGAAGATCCTCGCGGCCGGCTACTTCGACCGGCTCGGCGAGGCGCTCCCGGTGCTGGCCAAGGCCCCGATCGAGGGCCTCGGGCTGGACTTCACCGGCCCCGCCGCCGGCAACCTGGAAGACCTGGCCCGGGTCGGCGGACTGCCCGGCAAGCGGCTCATCGCCGGTGTCGTGGACGGCCGCAACGTCTGGATCAACGACCTCGAAAAGTCGCTGGCCACCCTCGCCACCCTGCTCGGCCTCGCCGACCGGGTGGACGTCGCGCCGTCCTGCTCGCTGCTGCACGTCCCCCTCGACGCCACCGCCGAGCGCGAGGTGGACCCGCAGATCGCCCGCTGGCTGGCCTTCGCCCGGCAGAAGACCGCCGAGATCGTCACCCTCGCCCGCGGCCTCACCGAAGGCACCGGGGCCATCACCGCGCAGCTCGCCGCCAACCGCGCGGACCTCGCCTCCCGAACGGCCTCCGCGCTCACCCACGACCCCGCCGTACGGGCCCGCGTCCGCGCGATCACCCCCGCGGACTCGCACCGTCCGCAGACCTACACCGAGCGGACCCCCGCGCAGCGCGCCCGGCTGGGCCTCCCGCTGCTGCCCACCACCACCATCGGCTCCTTCCCGCAGACCGACGAGCTGCGCACGGCCCGCGCCGACCTGCGCCGCGGCCGGATCGACACCGCCGCCTACGACGAGCGCATCGCCACCGAGATCCGCGAAGTCCTCGCCTACCAGGAGAAGGCCGGGATCGACGTCCTGGTCCACGGCGAGCCCGAGCGCAACGACATGGTGCAGTACTTCGCCGAGCAGCTCACCGGCTACCTCGCCACCCAGCACGGCTGGGTGCAGTCCTACGGCACCCGCTACGTCCGCCCGCCGATCCTGGCCGGCGACATCTCCCGCCCCGAGCCGATGACCGTGCGCTGGACCCGGTACGCGCAGTCCCAGGCCCAGCGCCCGGTCAAGGGCATGCTCACCGGCCCCGTCACCATGCTCGCCTGGTCCTTCGTCCGGGACGACCAGCCCATCGGCGACACCGCGCGCCAGGTCGCGCTGGCCCTGCGCGACGAGGTCACCGACCTGGAAGCGGCCGGCACCGCCGTCATCCAGGTCGACGAACCCGCCCTGCGCGAGACCCTCCCGCTGCGCGCGGCCGACCGGCCCGGCTACCTGGCCTGGGCCACCGAGTCGTTCCGGCTCAGCACCAGCGGGGTCAGGGCGGACACCCAGATCCACACCCACATGTGCTACGCCGAATTCGGGGCGATCATGGGCGCCATCGACGACCTCGACGCCGACGTCATCAGCCTGGAGGCGGCCCGCTCGCACATGCAGGTCGCCGACGAACTCGGCGCGGCCGGCTACCCGCGCGAGGTCGGCCCCGGTGTCTACGACATCCACTCGCCGCGCGTGCCCGGCGTCGACGAGGCGACGTCGCTGCTCCGCAAGGGGCTGGGGGGCATCCCGGCCGAGCGGCTGTGGGTGAACCCCGACTGCGGTCTGAAGACCCGCGGTTGGCCCGAGGTGCGCGCGTCACTGGAGAGCCTGGTCGCCGCGGCCCGTGAGGTCCGTACCGAACTCGCCGAGGGCGAGAACGGCTGACCTGTCCGGGGCCCGGCGCACGCCGACGGCGTGCGCCGGGCTCCCCCTCCGGGACCGGACCGGACCGGACCAGCCCGGACCGGCGGGCGCACGTCAGCGCTGCGACTGGCGGGCCCGCGTCAGCGCTGCGACCGGCAGGCGTACGTCAACTCTGCGTTGGCGGGGCGTCGACCATGAGGACCACCAGGCCCTCGTCCGTATCGCGCCAGTGCCCGACCCCCTCGGTCAGAATCCGCTCCGCCATGTTCCAGTCATCGGGGGCGGCGGCTGCGAAGCCCCGCCATCCGCGGATCAGCAGCAGTCTGCCGTGACCGGCCGGGCACCAGGAGAGGTCGGTCAGGCAGTCCGCCAGCGCGTCCCAGTTGCGGCCGAAGTAACCGGGCAGCCGGAGCGAGCGGGCGCAGCGCTCCATGAAGGCGTTCTTGTCCCGCACCCCGTCCAGGTCGAGCAGCGCGGTCGCCCAGCCGGACTGCCGGGCCGCCACCACGGCTTGGCCCACCGGCAGTTCGGCGGGCCAGCGCAGCACTCCGGGCGGCGCGGTGCCGTCGAGCATCTCGGCGAGCAGGCCGGTCACGCCGGGTGGTTCGGGGGCCGTCATCGCAGTACCGCCTTGAAGGGTCAGCGCGCCGAGGGCGGTGCGGACCGCGCGCGGTGCGGGCCGGTGCAGCATGGCGCAGATGTTGCCACAGACAGCCGCGAGCGGCCGGTACATAGCGGTCGGCCGCCTCGCGTGCCCTCACGCTCCGGAAGCACGCCCGGGAACGGCCCCGCGACGCTTGCCCGCGCTTGCGGGATTCCGCCGCGCGCCCGCGTACGACCACACGTCACGAGCACCCGGCGCACGACGGCACGCCGCGCGCCGCCGGGCGGCTACCCCCCTACACGCCGTCCGGGTCCGCGCGGTCGAGGGCCGGGCGGGTGCCGGGGCCGGTCTCCTGGAGCAGGTAGTCGGCGGCGGCGGTGTCCGTGACCAGGCTGGTGACCAGCCCTGAGCGGAGTACGGCGCCGATGGCGGCGGCCTTGCGCAGCCCGCCCGCGATGGCGACGACCTCCGGGATGCGGCGCAGCCGGTCGGCCTCGACGGTGATGCAGCGCTCCCCGAGGTCACGGCCGATGCGGCGGCCGTCGGAGTCGAAGAGGTGGGCGGACATCTCGGCGGCGGCGCCGAGATCGGTGTAGTGCGCGCGCTCCTTCTCGGAGAGCATGTCGTAGACGGTGGAGATGCCGGCTTCCCAGGCGCCGATGGAGACGGCGGCGACGGTGACCTTGTCGAAGTACTCGAAGGCGCGGGCAATGCCGGTCTGGCCGCGCAGCGCGGCGGCGGTGGCGGGGTCGGGCAGCAGCATCGGCGCGTAGATCGGGTGCGCCTCGCCGCCGGAGACGGCCGCGGCCCTGCGCACCGCCTCGACCGAGCCGCGCTCGGCGGTGCCCGCGTCGTAGACGCCGGTGAGCTGCACGACGGTGCACGGTGCGAGCCGGTCGAGGGCGGCGGCCATGTGGATGGTGGAGCGGCCCCAGGCGAGGCCGAGCACATCGCCCTCGGCGACGAGTTCGCCGAGCAGTTCGGCGGCGACCTCGCCGAGGTTCTCCGGGTCGGCGGCGTCGTCCGTGGCCTCGGCCGGGGACTCGACGACGACCGCGTGCCGCAGCCCGTAGCGGGCGCGCAGCGCGTCGGAGCGCTCGGCGTCCAGCTCGGAGGGCACCCGGATCTCGATCCGCACGAGATCGCGCTCCAGCGCCGTCTCCAGGACCCGCGCGACCTTGAAGCGGCTGACGCGGAATTCCTCGGCGATCTGGATCTTGGACTTGCCCTCAAGGTAGAAGCGGCGGGCCATGGCCGCCGCCTGCACCAGTTCGGCGGGTCCCATCCGCATGGCTGACCGGCCCGTCGACACCGCGTTCTCCTCACTGTTCCAAGCATGTGGACTACCGCTTCATCCTGTCAGAAGCGGCGGTCCTTGATCAGCCCTTGACCCCGGCGTTCGCCTTTCACCGGGTGCCGAGCGCGCTCCGCGTGGCGCTGGGTGACGTTCAGTGCGCGCAGTGCCAGGCCGCGCCCGCCGCTGCCTGGTCGGCCTGCGCACGCAGTGAGCGTACGGCGGCGGCGGGGTCGTCGGTGCCGTAGACGGCGGAGCCTGCCACGAAGACGTCGGCGCCCGCCTCGGAGCAGCGCTCGATGGTCTCGGCGGAGACGCCGCCGTCCACCTGGAGCCACAGCTCCAGGCCGTGCTTGGAGATCAGCTCACGGGTCCGGCGGATCTTCGGCAGCATGATGTCGAGGAAGGACTGACCGCCGAAGCCGGGCTCGACGGTCATGATCAGCAGCATGTCCAGCTCGGGCAGCAGGTCCTCGTACGGCTCGATCGGCGTCGCGGGCTTCAGCGCCATGGCGGCCCGTGCGCCCTTGGCGCGGATCTCCCGCGCCAGCCGTACCGGGGCGGCCGCGGCCTCGACGTGGAAGGTGACGGAGCCCGCTCCGGCCTCGACGTACTGCGGCGCCCAGCGGTCCGGGTCCTCGATCATCAGATGGAGGTCGAGCGGGGTGTCGGTCGCCCTGCTGAGCGATTCGACGACGGGCACGCCGAGCGTGAGGTTCGGGACGAAGTGATTGTCCATCACATCGACATGGAGCCAGTCGGCGCCGTCGACCGCCTTCGCCTCTTCGGCGAGGCGGGCGAAGTCTGCGGACAGCATGCTGGGGTTGATCTGCGCGGCCATGCACCAAGACTGCCATGCCGGACGCCCCCGGCCTCAGCCGGAATCTCATATTCCATCCGAAGTACCCGCAAAACGTCCCTGAAATCTCCCCCGCCCGTGCCATGCTGGTGCCGCGCGGAGCTCTCGGGGACGGCATCGCGCACGCCACCTTCAGCGGGGGACGTCATGTCGGACGGTCGTCGGCAGGGTTTGGCCCGGCTGGTCTGCGGCCGTCGTACGAAGTGGCTGGTGGTGCTGCTGTGGGTGGTGGTCATCGCCGTCGCGGGACCGCTCGCCCAGAAGCTCACCGACGCGCAGAACAACGACGCCGCGTCCGAGCGGGGTGTGGGCCAGGACAGGCCGCCGCATCGCCCGCCGGCCGCCCGCCGGCCGTGCGCCGTCTGGGTGCGGGCGGGTCCGGAGCGGGGCCGGGCGAAGGCACCGGAGAGCCCTGAGTCGACGTCAGCCCGTCAGCGTCGAGCCGCCGATCACATCATCGGACCGCCGAGGTTCCCGGACCGGCGACACACACCGGCCGGTGACCTCTCGGGCCGGTGACCTCTCAGGCCGTCCGGCGCAGCAGCGCCAGATACATCGCGTCCGTGCCGTGCAGATGCGGCCACAGCTGCACGTCCGGGCCGTCCCCGATCGCGGGCACTCCGGGCATCAGCGGGCGGGCGTCGATCCACTCCACGGCGATGGGCGCCCCCGCCCCGCGCCCCTTCAGCACGTCGTCGACCACGGCCCGCGTCTCGGCCGGGTGCGGCGAGCAGGTCGCGTAGCCCACGACTCCGCCGACCCGTACGGCGTTCAGCGCTTCGCGCAGCAGCGCGCGCTGCAACGGGGCGAAGCGGGCCAGGTCCTCGGGCTTGCGCCGCCACCGCGCCTCGGGCCGTCGGCGCAGGGCGCCCAGGCCGGTGCACGGCACGTCGACCAGCACCCGGTCGAAGGAGCCGGGACGCCAGGCCGGGCGGGTGCCGTCGGCTGCGATCACCTGGTACGGACCGGGGTTGCCCGACAGGGACTGCTCGACGAGCCGCGCCCGGTGCGGCAGCTTCTCCGAGGCGAGCAGCGCCGCGCCGCGCTGGGCGGCGAGCGCGGCCAGCATCGCGGCCTTGCCGCCGGGCCCCGCACACCCGTCCATCCACCGACTGTCGGAACCCTCCAAGGGCGCGTTCGCCAGTGCGACGGCGACCAGCTGGCTGCCCTCGTCCTGCACCCCGGCTCGGCCGTCCCGCACCGCCTCCAGCGCCCCCGGCTCGCCGCCTTCGGAGAGCCGTACGGCATACGGCGACCAGCGGCCGGGCAGCGAATTGTCCGCGCCGACCGCTTCGGTCAGTTCCTCGACGGTGGACCGACCGGGCCGGGCGACAAGCGTCACCTCGGGCCGCTCGTTGTCGGCGTCCAACAAATCCTCGATGCCGGCCCTTCCGCCGCCGAGTGCGTCCCACATCGCGGAGACGATCCACCGCGGGTGCGAATGGACGATGCTCAGATGCTGCTCGGCGTCGTCCTCGTAGGCCGGAGCGACCCGTTCGATCCAGCCGTCGAGGTCATGCGCGGCGATCTTGCGGAGCACGGCGTTGACGAATCTGGACCGCCCGTCCCCGATCACGACCCGCGCGAGCTCCACTGTGGCGCTCACCGCCGCGTGCGTCGGAATCCGCGTCCCGAGCAGCTGATGCGCCCCCAGATTGAGCACATCGAGCACCGGCGGGTCGACCTCGCGCAGCGGCCGGTCGATGCAGGCCGCGATGACCGCGTCGTAGGTGCCCTGCCGCCGCAGCGTCCCGTAGACGAGCTCGGTCGCGAGCGCCGCGTCCCGCCCGTCGAAGTCACCGGCCTCGCGCGCTTTGCGCAGCAGTGGAGGCAGCACCAGGTTCGCGTACGCGT
The DNA here is from genome assembly GCF_035828615.1 of Streptomyces sp. H27-D2. Taxonomy (NCBI): domain Bacteria; kingdom Bacillati; phylum Actinomycetota; class Actinomycetes; order Kitasatosporales; family Streptomycetaceae; genus Streptomyces; species Streptomyces sp. H27-D2. Next base: position 65,510 of record NZ_JAYMZR010000006.1, read on the forward strand.
CCCGTTCGCCGACGGCGCGCAGCGCCTCGTAGGCGAGGACCCGCACGGGGTCCTTCTGGGGCTCGCGATACGGGCGGGTCTGCCGGGCAGGGCGACGGGACTGGTCATTCACGAGAAATGTGCTCCGGAGGTGGGATGACGAAGAGCCCCAGCCTACGTCGAGCCGCGCCCCGGGGCAGGAGGACCCCGTCGGGGAGGCCGCCGGGGCGGTGGTCGGCCGGAGCGGTGGAGGCCGCCGGAGCCGTGGTCGACCGGAGCGGTCGGGTCGGCCGGGGCTGCCGGGGCGGTGGTCGGCCGGAGCGGTCGGGTCGGGGCTGCCCGGACCGGGCCGTTCTGGGCAGTTGGGCCGGCCGGGCCAGCAGGGCCGGCCCTACGCCCCCAGCGCCTCGCCGGAGGCGATCCGCACGCCGCGCGCCCAGTCGGCCGCCCGCATCGGCTTCTTGCCCTGCGGCTGGACCCACAGCAACTCGACCGCGTGGCTGCCCGTCCCCACATACACCGCGTTCTTCGTGACCGACAGCTCACCGGCCGCCAACTCCGGACGGTCGGCGACCAGTCCCACCGACCCCACCGAACCTGCCGACCCCACCGACATGACCTTCAGCCGCTCGCCGCGGAACAACGTCCAGGACCCCGGCGCCGGAGCGCAGCCGCGTACCAGCCGGTCCACCCGCAGCGCGGGCGTCTTCCAGTCGACCTGGGCGTCCTCGACCCGGATCTTCGGCGCGAGCGAGACGCCCTCCTCCGGCTGCGCCACGGGGCGCAGCGTGCCGTCCTCGATGCCGTCCATGGTCGCGAGGAGCAGTCCGGAGCCCGCGAAGGCGAGCCGGGTCAGCAGGTCCCCGCTGGTGTCCGTCGGCCGCACCCCTTCGGTGAGCACGCCGAAGACCGGGCCCGAGTCGAGCCCTTCCTCGATCAGGAAGGTGGAGGCGCCCGTCATCTCGTCGCCCGCCAGCACCGCGTGCTGCACTGGTGCCGCGCCGCGCCAGGCCGGCAGCAGGGAGAAGTGCAGGTTCACCCAGCCGCGCGCCGGAATCTCCAGCGCGCCCTTCGGCAGCAGCGCGCCGTAGGCGACGACGGGGCAGCAGTCCGGTCCGATCTCGCGCAGCCGTGCCAAGAAGTCCTCGTCGCGGGGCTTCAGCGGCTTGAGCACCTCGATGCCGGCTTCCTCGGCGCGCTGTGCGACGGGGCTGGAGACCAGCCGGCGGCCCCGGCCCGCGGGCGCGTCGGGCCGGGTCACCACGGCGACGACTTCGTGCCGGTCCGAATTGATCAGGGCGTCGAGGGCGGGTACGGCGACCTCGGGGGTGCCGGCGAAGACGAGCCTCATCGGTGGGTGCACTACCTCTCGGGCGAGTCGGGCGGAGCCGGGGGCGGGAACGGACCGAGGTCCGCGTCCGGACGGAGGGGACGAGAACCCCGCCGGGACCCGCACCGGAATCAATCACCGGAACCACTGTCGATTGCACGGCGGAATTCCCGGCGGAATCCACGGTGGACCACGGAGCGCACCAGTCTATGCGGCCCCCACAACAGGGGGCGTACGGGCAGCTTCGCGCCCTGCGCCGACGCCCGTACGCCCCCGTACCGTGACCACGGGGCCCCGTGGAGCGTTGGTCAAAAGAGATTGACCGAAACGGGCCGCTGCTCGGCCCGATCCTTTGAGACGCCGGTTCGAGAGGCTTGTTGATGGCCGACCACGCAACTCACGACGCCCAGGCCCGGGCCAGCCTGCATCTGCTGGTCAGGGACATCGAGCGGGTCCGCCGCCAGGTGGACGCGCTGCGTACCCTCACCGCCCAGTTGGGCAATGTCTACCGCCCGCGACGCACTGGCCCGTCCGCGGGCTTCGTCGTTTACGGCCGGGCTCCCGCACCCACCGTGCGGCTCGCGCAGGAACTGCGGGACAGCATCGAGACCCTGGTCACCGCGGCGGTGGACTTCGACCGATCCCTGGGCTTCTCGTGGGACGCGGTGGGTTCGGCGCTCGGTGTGACCAAACAAGCGGTGCACCGCCGCTACGGTTCCCGCCGCGCCGCCGCGGTGAACGGTCCCGAGTCCGAAGCGGTACGCCCGGCCGACGTGGCCGCGCAGCACGCCGTACCCGTCACCCCGGGCGGGATGGGCGCACCCGCGGTCCCCGCCGCGCGTTCGATCCCGGGCCAGCCGTCGCCCCTCAACCGGGACGAGGCCCGCCCGAACGCGTTCCCAGGCCCACGCAACGGCTGACGCCCGCGGCGCGCGCCCTACAGCTGCCCCCGAGCCCGGAGCTTCCCGGGCGACGGGGCAGCGGTCTGTCCAACTGGTGTCCCGACCGACCCGAGCCAGACCGACCGGATCGCAAGCGGCCGCACCCACCGCATCCGATCAGCCGATGTCCACCGGATCCACCCGCACCGCGGGATCCGCCTCGCCCCGCGCCAGCCGCGCGGCCTTCGCGACCTTGAGCGCGGCGGCGAGCGCTGCCCCGTTCCCCGGCCGCACCCGCAGCAGCGCGCGCTGCCACTGCTCGCCGGGCGGCGGCGCGCCGGGGCGGCGCGGGCGTCCGCGGTCGGTGACCGGCATCGGGACCGGACCCAGCACCTCCGCGCCGTCCGGCAACTCGACCGCGGCGAGCAGTGCGGCGACCGCGTCCGGCGGCCCGGCCACCGCCGCCATCCGGGAGACGGGTGGGAACCCCAGCTCCGCGCGCTCCGAGAGTTCGCGCAGCGCGTGCCCTGCGGGGTCCCAGCGCACCAGGGCCTGCACCGGGCGCAGCGTGGGCTCGGCGACGATGACCACCGTGCCGCCCGCGTCCTGGGGTCGGACCAGCGCGGAGGCGGCCAGCCAGTGACCGAGCGCGTCCTCGCCCGCGCGCAGGTCGGCACGGCCGAGCATCGCCCAGCCGTCGAGCAGCAGGGCGGCCGAGTAGCCGCCCTCGGCGACGGGTTCCGCGCCGGGGGTGCTGATGACCAGCGCGGGGCCCTCGGGCACGGTCAGCAGGATGTGATCGCGGCCGGATGTGCGCACCGGGACTCCGGGGAAGGCGCGGCCCAGCTCCTCGGCGGTGCGCTTGGCGCCGACGATCTGGGCCCGCAGCGCTCCGCCGCCGCACTCGGCGCAGTGCCAGGACGCCTCGGGCCGCCCGCACCAGCCGCAGTGCAGCGAGTTGGCGTCCGGCGCTTCCAGCGGGCCCGCGCAGTCCCGGCAGCGGGCCGGCGTACGGCAGCGCTGGCAGGCCAGCCGCGGGGCGTACCCGCGGCGCGGTACCTGGACCAGCACCGGGCCGCTGCGGAGCCCCTCGCGCACCACCTGCCAGGCGAGGGAGGGCAGCCGGGCGGCGCGCGCCGCCTCGTCGCGCGCCAGGTCGTGATCGCCGACGGTACGGATCAAGGGGGCGGCGGCGCGGACGTGTTCGCGGTCCGCGATGAGCGGGTGCGCCCAGCCGGTCTCCACCAACTGGGCGGCCTCAACGGTGCAGTTGTGGCTGCCGAGCAGGAAGGCCGTCTTCTCGCGGGTCGCCCGCAGCAGCAGTACGTCGCGGGCGTGCGGCTGCGGGGCCGTGGTGTCGCTGTGGCTGCTGTCCCCGTCGTCCCAGATGCCGACCAGCCCGAGGTCGCGCACCGGCGCGAACATCGCGGCCCGGGTGCCGACCACGGCCCGGACACTGCCCCGGCTGAGGGCGATCCAGCGCCGGTAGCGTGCCTCGGGCCCCGCGTCGGCGGTGAGCACGACATGCCGCCCGGCGCCGATCAGCTCGGTCAGCGCGGCGTCCACCCTGGCGGCCGCGCGCCCGTCCGGCACCACGATCAGCGCGCCGCGCCCGGCGGCGAGGGTGGCGGCCACGGCGCGGGCCCACTCCTGCGGCCAGTGCGGCCCGGGCAGCGCGGTCCACACGGCGCGCGGGCTCTCACCGGCCGCGAGCGCCCGCAGGAAGGCGGGCGCGGCGGGATAGCGCGACCAGCTGCCGGGCTCGGGCGCGGCCGGCGGCGGCAGCGGCTGCGGGGACGGCTTCTGCTCCACCCGGCCGTGCCGGGGCGGTACGGCGATCTGGATGACGTCGGCCAGCGACCCCGCGTACCGGTCGGCGACCGCGCGGCACAGCGCGAGCAGCCCGGGCGAGAGGACCGGCTCGGGAGAGACCACCTGCGCGATGGCCGCCAGCGGCCCGACGTAGTCGGATTCGGCGCGCCGCTCGACGATGAAGCCGTCGATCAGGCCGCCGCCCTCCCTGCGCCCCTTGATCACCCGCCCCTTGCCTGCCCCGAACCGGACCCGGACCCGGACCCCCGGCTGCGCTTCGGCGTCCATGGAGGCCGGGACCGCGTAGTCGAAGAATTTGTCGAGGTGCAGCACGCCCTTGTCGACCAGCACCCGCGCGACCGGCGACTCCGCGGCGAGCTCGGCCCCCCGCCAGGTCCCCGGCTTCGCCTTGGGAGCGGGCCGCTTGCGGACCGTCTCCCGCATGAGGGCGAGCTGCTCCCCCCCGCGCGCCGCTGCCGCCGGGCCCCCCTCATCCACCGGGCTCCGCCCCCGGCCGTCGTTCTCGCTGCTCACAGCCCCAGTCCTACCAGACGGCTCGGACATCGGGGATGCCCCGCGAAAGCGCTGAGGCCCGGATCCCTCGCGGGGATCCGGGCCTCAGAATGCGGAACTGGGAATTCAGCGGTTACGCACCGGCAGCCGCACGCAGCGCCTCGACCCGATCCGTCCGCTCCCACGTGAAGTCCGGCAGCTCGCGGCCGAAGTGGCCGTAAGCCGCGGTCTGCGCGTAGATGGGGCGCAGCAGGTCCAGGTCGCGGATGATCGCGGCCGGGCGGAGGTCGAAGACCTCCTTGATGGCCTGCTCGATCTTCTCGGTGCCGACCGTCTCGGTGCCGAAGGTCTCCACGAAGAGGCCCACCGGCTCGGCCTTGCCGATCGCGTACGCGACCTGCACCTCGCAGCGCGAGGCCAGGCCGGCCGCGACGATGTTCTTGGCGACCCAGCGCATCGCGTACGCGGCCGAGCGGTCGACCTTGGACGGGTCCTTGCCGGAGAACGCGCCGCCGCCGTGCCGGGCCATGCCGCCGTACGTGTCGATGATGATCTTGCGGCCGGTGAGGCCGGCGTCGCCCATCGGGCCGCCGATCTCGAAGCGGCCGGTCGGGTTCACCAGCAGCCGGTAGCCGTCGGTGTCCAGCTTGATGCCGTCCTCCAACACCTGGGCCAGCACCTGCTCGACCACGAACTCGCGGATGTCCGGAGCCAGCAACGACTCCAGGTCGATGTCCGAGGCGTGCTGCGAGGAGACGACGACGGTGTCCAGGCGGACCGCCTTGTCACCGTCGTACTCGATGGTGACCTGCGTCTTGCCGTCCGGGCGCAGGTACGGGATCGTCCCGTTCTTGCGGACCTCGGACAGCCGGCGGGAGAGCCTGTGCGCGAGGTGGATGGGCAGCGGCATGAGCTCGGGCGTCTCATCGCACGCGTAGCCGAACATCAGGCCCTGGTCGCCCGCGCCCTGTCGGTCCAGAGCGTCTTCGTCGCCCTCGACCCGGCTCTCGTAGGCGGTGTCCACACCCTGCGCGATGTCCGGGGACTGCGCCCCGATCGAGACGGACACCCCGCAGGACGCCCCGTCGAAACCCTTCTTCGACGAGTCGTAGCCGATCTCCAGAATCTTGTTGCGCACCAGCGTCGCGATCGGCGCGTACGCCTTCGTCGTCACTTCACCGGCGACATGCACCTGGCCGGTGGTGATCAACGTCTCGACGGCGACCCGGGAAGTCGGGTCCTCGCGGAGGAGCGCGTCGAGAATCGTGTCGCTGATCTGGTCAGCGATCTTGTCAGGATGTCCCTCGGTGACGGACTCCGAGGTGAACAGGCGGCGGGACACATCGCTCCCTGGGGTTGCAGCGGCTGCTGTCTGAATCATGGGCGGACCGCTACGGGGGCTGCGCCCGACACGGATCCGCTGTCAGTTTATCGGGCGCTCCCCCTCGCCGGACACTGCGTCTCGCTCTGTGGGAGCCCCGTGACCTGCGACACCTCCTGTGGCGGCTGGTGGATAGCTCACCAAAACAGCACACACCGGGAGTGTTTGCCATTTTCTCAATGCTGTATGCGCCAATTATCTCTTTCAGGAAATTCGTCCGGCCACCAGATCCCACACCGTGTCGGCGAGATCCTCCTTGGGGCCATACGGGACAGGGGTCTCGGAGCCGTCCGAGCCGAGCACGACGGCCTCGTTCCGCCCGGAGCCGAAGGCCTTGTGATCCCCGACTTCGTTGACCACCAGCAGATCGCAGCCCTTGCGGAGGAGCTTGGCGCGGCCGTTGGCGAGGACGTCGTCCGTCTCGGCGGCGAAGCCCACGACGAGCTGTCCCGGGCGGGCGCGTGTGACGGAGATCTCAGCGAGCACGTCGGGGTTGCGGACCAGTGCGACCGGCGCGGGCTCCTCGCCGTCCTTCTTTTTGATCTTCCCGGCGGCGTACCGCTCCGGCCGGAAGTCGGCGACGGCCGCGGCCATCACCACGACGTCGGCTTCCCCCGCGGCCTTGAGCACCGCCTCGCGCAGTTGCAGGGCGGTGCCGACGCGCACCACGTCGGCGCCGGCCGGGTCGGGCAGCTCGGCGTTGGCGGAGATCAGGGTGACCCGCGCGCCGCGCGCCACCGCGGAGCGGGCGAGCGCGTAGCCCTGTTTGCCGGACGAGCGGTTGCCGAGGAAGCGCACCGGGTCCAGCGGTTCGCGGGTGCCGCCCGCGCTGACCAGCACATGAAGGCCCGCGAGGTCCTGCTCGACGCCCTTGGGGCCGCGGGCGAGCACCCGGCGGCAGACCTCGAAGATCTCGGCCGGGTCCGGGAGCCGGCCCTTGCCGGTGTCCACGCCGGTGAGCCGCCCGACGGCGGGCTCGATCACGACCGCGCCGCGGCGGCGCAGCGTGGCGACGTTCTCCCGGGTGGCCGGGTGCTCCCACATCTCGGTGTGCATGGCGGGCGCGAAGACGACCGGGCAGCGGGCGGTGAGCAGGGTGTTGGTGAGCAGGTCGTCCGCGAGCCCGTGGGCTGCCCTGGCCAGGGTGTCGGCGGTGGCGGGGGCGACCACGACGAGGTCGGCGCTCTGCCCGATGCGTACGTGCGGCACCTCGTGGACGGAGTCCCAGACCTCGGTGGAGACGGGGTGGCCGGACAGCGCGGACCAGGTGGCCTCGCCGACGAAGTGCAGGGACGACGCGGTCGGCACCACCCGTACGTCGTGCCCCGACTCGGTGAGGCGGCGCAGCAGCTCACACGCCTTGTAGGCGGCGATGCCGCCGCTGACGCCCAGTACGACCTTCGGCTTGTCCATCGCTCGCCTCGCCACTCCCTGCTCCGCCGCGCTTCGCGTGCGCGGGTGCGCCGCGCACGTCTCCATGACACACCACGGGCCCGGCAGATGCTCCGCCGGGCCCGTGGTGATGAATGCGTTGCCGAACTACTGCGCCGGGCCCTCGATGGCCTCGGAGGTCAGCAGACCGGCGTTGATCTCGCGAAGCGCGATCGACAGCGGCTTCTCGTGGACGTGAGTGTCCACCAGGGGGCCGACGTACTCGAGCAGACCCTCACCGAGCTGGGAGTAGTACGCGTTGATCTGACGCGCGCGCTTGGCGGCGTAGATCACCAGGCTGTACTTCGAGTCGGTGGCTTCGAGCAGTTCATCAATCGGCGGGTTGATGATGCCCTCGGGCGCGGTGATGGAAGAGGACATTCTCTACCTACCCCTACTTTTGGTAAAGACTGGAATGATCAAACAACTTTCGTCAAGGCTAGCAGCTCGCGAGCCACGTCCTCGACGGAGGTGTTGACCAGGGTGATGTCGAACTCGGACTCGGCGGCCAGTTCGATCTTGGCGGCCCGCAGCCTCCGCTCGATGACGTCGGGCGGTTCGGTGCCGCGGCCGGTCAGCCTGCGGACCAGCTCGTCCCAGCCGGGCGGGGCGAGGAAGATCAGTTGGGCCTCCGGCATCGACTCGCGGACCAGTCGGGCGCCCTGCAGGTCGATCTCCAGCAGTACGGGCTCGCCCGCGTCGAGGCGGTCGAGCACCGCCTGCCGCGGGGTGCCGTAGCGGTTGCCGGCGAACTCGGCCCATTCCAGCAGTTCTCCGTTGGCGATGAGCTTGTCGAACTCCTCATCGTCCACGAAGAAGTAGTGGACGCCGTGACGCTCCCCGGGCCGGGGCTTGCGGGTGGTGGCGGAGACCGAGAGCCAGGCCTCGGGGTGTTCTTTACGCATATGAGCGACGACCGTGCTCTTGCCGACCCCGGAGGGGCCGGAGAGCACGGTCAGCCGCGGACGTACGTCCGGGGGCACGGGGGTCGTCCCCCGGGAGTGTGCAGCCATACGACGATTATCCCGGTTCTCAGGAGTGCCTGAGAACGTCAGGCGGCACCGCCACCGAACTCGCGCTCCAGCGATGCGATCTGGTTGGACCCCAGACCGCGCACACGGCGGCTCTCGGAGATGCCGAGCCGCTCCATGAGTTGCTTGGCGCGGACCTTGCCCACACCGGGCAAGGACTCGAGCAGAGCGGAGACCTTCATCTTGCCGATGACATCGTTCTCCTGGCCCTGCTTGATGACCTCGTGCAGCGAAGCGCCGGAGTGCTTGAGCCGATTCTTGACCTCGGCGCGCTCCCGGCGAGCCGCGGCGGCCTTTTCGAGCGCGGCTGTGCGCTGTTCAGGGGTAAGGGGCGGAAGAGCCACGCCTACGTCACCTCGGATATCGAACTGTCGGATACGGACCGGTGAGGAACACAGTCGCCCCACACCCTGCGGAGCGATGAGCAACGCGCTTGCTCGTTCACTCTCGACGGAGACTAGCGTCCGAGACCGCTCCAGTCAGCGAGAACAGACGAAAAGTCCTGGTCAGGCTCAGCCGACCAAGACTTTTCGGGACAAAACAACCAGACTTTTACGAGTTTTGTCAGCGCGGCCCGACCGCGGCGCGGACTTCTTCGGCGAACCGGGCCGCAGAAGCGCGCAGAGCGGCGGCGTCCGGACCGTGCCGGAGCACCCCCCGGCTGACGCTCGGGACGACATTTCGTACCGCCGCGCCGAAGACGCCCGGCAGATCCGCGGGCGTGGCCCCTTGCGCGCCGATGCCCGGCGCGAGCAGCGGCCCGTCGATCATCAGGTCCGCGCCCGCCGCGCCGAGCGTGCCGCCCAGCGTCGCGCCGACGACCGCGCCGTACGAGCCGAGCGCGCCGGCGGCGGCCGGAGCGGCCCCGGCGGCTGCGGCGTCCTCGGCGTCCTTGCCGTTCTCCGTCTTGAGCCGGCTGAGCACGGCCGCGGCGACGGTCCGCCCGTCGGCCCCGACGGCGTGCTGCACCTCCGCGCCCTCCGGGTTGGAGGTCAGCGCCAGTACGAAGACGCCCGCGCCGCTGATCCGCGCGGCGTCCAGGGCCGGGCGCAGCGAGCCGAAGCCGAGGTAGGGGCTGACGGTGACCGCGTCCGAGAAGAGCGGGCTGTCCTTGTCCAGGTAGGTCGCCGCGTAGGCGGCCATGGTGGAGCCGATGTCGCCGCGTTTGGCATCCATCAGCACCAGCGCCCCGGCGCTGCGGGCGTCGGCGACGGCCCGCTCCAGGACGGCGACGCCGCGCGAGCCGAAGCGCTCGAAGAAGGCGGACTGCGGCTTGAGCACGGCGACCCGGTCGGCCAGCGCGTCCACGACCGTACGGGTGAAGCGCTCCAGGCCCGCGATGTCGTCGCTGAGCCCCCAGTCGGCGAGCAGCGCGGCGTGCGGGTCGATGCCGACGCAGAGCGGCCCGCGGGTGTCCATGGCGCGGCGCAGCCGGACGCCGAAGGGCTCGGGGTGCTGGAGAGGTGTCTCGGGGGCGGTCATGCGCTCTCCTCACGGTGGTGTGTGACAGGAGTCATGGCCGGGGTCTGCACGGCGGACTCGGCCCGGTGCTCGGCGCCGACGGCCTCGGCGAGGGTCGCGTACGGGCTGTGCGCGAGGCGGGCGGCCAGGCCCTTGTGGATGACGCGGCACCAGAACGGGCCCTGGTAGATGAAGCCGCTGTAGCCCTGGACCAGCGTGGCGCCGGCCAGGATGCGCTCCCAGACGTCGTCAGCGCTCTCGACGCCCCCGACGCCGACCAGGGTGATCCGGTCGCCCACACGGGCGTACAGGCGGCGCAGCACCTCCAGCGAGCGGGCCTTGAGCGGCGCGCCGGACAGGCCGCCCGCGCCGATCGCCTCGACGGCGTTCTTTCCGGTCAGCAGGCCGAGGCCGTCGCGGGCGATGGTGGTGTTGGTGGCGATGATGCCGTCGAGGCCCAGTTCCACCGCGAGGTCGGCCACGGCGTCCACGTCCGCGTCGGCGAGATCGGGGGCGATCTTGACCAGCAGCGGCACCCGGCGGCCGGCGGCCGTGCGGTCGGCGGCCTCGCGGACCGCGGTGAGCAGCGGGCGCAGCTGGTCGACGGCCTGGAGGCTGCGCAGGCCGGGAGTGTTGGGCGAGGAGACGTTGACGACGAGGTAGTCGGCGTGGCCGGCGAGCCGCTCGGTCGAGGTGACGTAGTCGGCGACGGCCTCGTCGTCCGGGACGGCCTTGGTCTTGCCGATGTTGACGCCGACGGTCGTCGCGAAGACCGCGTCGCGCGCCGCGAGCCGTCCGGCGACGGCCGCGGAGCCCTCGTTGTTGAAGCCCATCCGGTTGATCAGCGCGCGGTCCTGGACGAGGCGGAAGAGCCGCTTCTTGGGGTTGCCGGGCTGCGGCAGGCCGGTGACGGTGCCGATCTCGACGTGGTCGAAGCCGAGCATCGTCATGCCGTCGATGGCGACGGCGTTCTTGTCGAAGCCGGCGGCGAGGCCGAACGGGCCGTGCATACGCCTGCCGAAGGCGGTGGTACGCAGCGCCTTGTCGCGCGGCGCGAGCAGGGCCGCGAGCAGGGTGCGCAGCACCGGGACGCGGGCGGCCAGCCGGATCCAGCCGAACGCCTGGTGGTGGGCCCGCTCGGGGTCCATCCGTTTGAAGATCAGGTTGAAGAAGAGGCGGTACATCGTGAGGTGCCTTCCGCAGCGAGGGGGTGGGGGTCGGCAGAAGGGGGGCGCCGGTTCCGGCGCCCCCCTTCTGGTCTCACTCCTCGCGCGCGGCGGTCAGATGCTCCGCGTGTTCCTGCAGCGAGCGGACTCCGATGTCGCCGCGGGTGAGCGCCTCGATGCCCTGGACGGCGGCGGCGAGGGCCTGGACGGTGGTCAGGCAGGGGCCGGAGCGGGCGACGGCGGCGGTGCGGATCTCGTAGCCGTCGAGCCGGCCGCCGGTGCCGGAGGGGGTGTTGACGATGAGGTCGACCTGGCCGTCGTGGATCAGCTGGACGATGGTCTTCTCGCCGTTGGGGCCCTCGCCCTGGCTCTGCTTGCGCACCACGGTCGCGTTGATGCCGTTGCGCCGGAGCACTTCGGCGGTGCCGGAGGTAGCGAGCAGTTCGAAGCCGTGGGCGACCAGCTCGCGGGCCGGGAAGATCATCGAGCGCTTGTCGCGGTTGGCGACGGAGACGAACGCGCGGCCCTTGGTGGGCAGCGCGCCGTAGGCGGCGGCCTGGGATTTCGCGTAGGCGGTGCCGAAGACCGAGTCGATGCCCATGACCTCGCCGGTGGAGCGCATCTCCGGGCCGAGGATGGTGTCGACGCCGCGGCCTGAGGCGTCGCGGAAGCGGCTCCAGGGCATCACGGCCTCCTTGACGGAGATCGGCGCGTCGAGCGGGAGGGTGCCGCCGTCGCCGCGCTTGGGCAGCATGCCCTCGGCGCGCAGTTCGGCGACGGTCGCGCCCAGCGAGATGCGGGCGGCGGCCTTGGCCAGCGGTACCGCGGTCGCCTTCGAGGTGAAGGGGACGGTGCGCGAGGCGCGCGGGTTGGCCTCCAGGACGTAGAGGATGTCCCCGGCCATCGCGAACTGGATGTTGATCAGGCCGCGCACGCCGACGCCCTTGGCGATGGCCTCAGTGGAGGTCCGCAGCCGCTTGATGTCGAAGCCGCCGAGGGTGATCGGGGGCAGCGCGCAGGCGGAGTCGCCGGAGTGGATGCCGGCTTCCTCGATGTGCTCCATGACGCCGCCGAGGTAGAGCTCGACGCCGTCGTAGAGCGCGTCGACGTCGATCTCGATGGCGTCGTCGAGGAACCGGTCGATGAGCACCGGGTGCTCGGAGATGAGGCCGGCGTGCCGGGTGAGGTAGCCGGCCAGCGAGGGCTCGTCGTAGACGATCTCCATGCCGCGGCCGCCGAGCACGTACGAGGGCCGGACCATCACCGGGTAGCCGATCTCGGCTGCGATGCCCTTGGCCTCGTCGAAGGAGAACGCGGTGCCGTACTTCGGCGCGGGCAGCCCGGCCTCGTGCAGCACCCGGCCGAAGGCGCCGCGCTCCTCGGCGAGGTTGATCGCCTCGGGCGAGGTGCCGACGATGGTCACGCCGTTGTCCTTGAGCGCCTGCGCCAGGCCCAGCGGGGTCTGGCCGCCGAGCTGCACGATGACGCCCGCGACGGGGCCGGCCAGCGTCTCGGCGTGCACGATCTCCAGGACGTCCTCCAGGGTGAGCGGCTCGAAGTAGAGCCGGTCGGAGGTGTCGTAGTCGGTGGAGACGGTCTCCGGGTTGCAGTTGACCATCACCGTCTCGTAGCCCGCCTCGCTGAGCGCGAAGGAGGCGTGGACGCAGGAGTAGTCGAACTCGATGCCCTGGCCGATGCGGTTGGGGCCGGAGCCGAGGATGATCACGGCGGGCTTGGTGCGCGGCGCGACCTCGGACTCCTCGTCGTAGGACGAGTAGAAGTACGGGGTGTTGGCGGCGAACTCGGCGGCGCAGGTGTCCACGGTCTTGTAGACCGGCCGGACGCCCAGCGCGTGCCGGACCTCGCGTACGACGTCCTCGCGCAGGCCGCGGATCTCGCCGATCTGGGCGTCGGAGAAGCCGTGCCGCTTGGCGTGGGCGAGGATCTCCGGCTCCAGCTTGTCGGCGTCGGCGAGTTCGTCCGCGATCTCCTTGATCAGGAAGAGCTGGTCGACGAACCAGGGGTCGATCCTGGTGGACTCGAAGATCTCCTGCGCGTCGGCGCCGGCCCGGATGGCCTGCATGACCGTGTTGACGCGGCCGTCCGTCGGCACGGCGGCCTTGGCGAGCAGGGCGGTCTTGGCGCCGGGCTCACCGGTGAAGGCGAACTGGCTGCCCTTCTTCTCCAGCGAGCGCAGGGCCTTCTGGAGCGCCTCGGTGAAGTTGCGGCCCATGGCCATCGCCTCGCCGACCGACTTCATGGTGGTGGTCAGGGTCGCGTCGGCGGCCGGGAACTTCTCGAAGGCGAAGCGGGGCACCTTGACGACGACGTAGTCGAGCGAGGGCTCGAAGGACGCCGGGGTCTTCTCGGTGATGTCGTTGGGGATCTCGTCGAGCGTGTAGCCGACGGCGAGCCGGGCAGCGATCTTGGCGATCGGGAAGCCGGTGGCCTTGGAGGCGAGCGCCGAGGAGCGCGAGACGCGCGGGTTCATCTCGATGACGATCACGCGGCCGTCGTCCGGGTTGATCGCGAACTGGATGTTGCAGCCGCCGGTGTCGACGCCGACCTCGCGGATGATCGCGATGCCGACGTCGCGCAGCGTCTGGTACTCGCGGTCGGTGAGCGTCATCGAGGGGGCGACGGTGATCGAGTCGCCGGTGTGCACGCCCATCGGGTCGAAGTTCTCGATCGAGCAGACGACCACGACGTTGTCGTTTTTGTCGCGCATCAGCTCCAGCTCGTACTCCTTCCAGCCGAGGATGGACTCCTCCAGGAGCACCTCGGTGGTCGGCGAGAGGGTCAGTCCCTGGCCCGCGATGCGGCGCAGCTCCTGCTCGTCGTGGGCGAAGCCGGAGCCGGCGCCGCCCATGGTGAAGGAGGGGCGGACGACGACGGGGTAGCCGCCGCCGAGCGTCTCGACGCCCTGGACGACCTCGTCCAGGGTGTGGCAGATGACCGAGCGGGCGGACTCGCCGTGGCCGATCTTGGCGTGAACGGCCTCGACGACGCCCTTGAACAGCTGGCGGTCCTCGCCCTTGTTGATCGCCTCGACGTTGGCGCCGATCAGCTCGACGCCGTACTTCTCCAGGACGCCGGACTCGTGCAGCGAGATCGCGGTGTTGAGCGCGGTCTGGCCGCCGAGGGTCGGCAGCAGGGTGTCGGGGCGCTCCTTGGCGATGATCTTCTCGACGTACTCCGGGGTGATCGGCTCGACGTACGTGGCGTCGGCGATCTCCGGGTCGGTCATGATCGTGGCCGGGTTGGAGTTGACCAGGATGACGCGCAGGCCCTCGGCCTTGAGCACGCGGCAGGCCTGGGTGCCGGAGTAGTCGAATTCGGCGGCCTGGCCGATGACGATCGGACCCGAGCCGATGACCAGGACGGACTGGATATCGGAGCGTTTAGGCACGCTGGTCCTCCATCAGGGATACGAAGCGGTCGAACAGGTAGGCGGCATCGTGCGGGCCGGCGGCCGCCTCGGGGTGGTACTGGACGCTGAAGGCCGGCCGGTCGAGCAGTTGGAGGCCCTCGACGACGCTGTCGTTGAGGCAGACGTGCGAGACCTCCGCCCGGCCGTAGGGGGTGTCGGAGACGGTGTCGAGCGGCGCGTCGACGGCGAAGCCGTGGTTGTGCGCGGTGACCTCGACCTTGCCGGTCGTACGGTCCTGTACCGGCTGGTTGATGCCGCGGTGGCCGTACTTCAGCTTGTAGGTGCCGAAGCCGAGCGCGCGGCCCAGGATCTGGTTGCCGAAGCAGATGCCGAACAGCGGGGTCCTACGCTCCAGCACGGCGCGCATCAGCGCGACCGGGTGCTCGGCGGCGGCCGGGTCGCCGGGGCCGTTGGAGAAGAAGACGCCGTCGGGCCGGACCGCGTACACGTCCTCGACGCTCGCGGAGGCGGGCAGCACATGCACCTCGATGCCGCGCTCGGCCATCCGCTGCGGGGTCATCGCCTTGATGCCGAGGTCGACGGCGGCGACGGTGAAGCGCTTCGTCCCCACGGCCGGCACGACGTACGCCTCGGCGGTGGTGACCTCGGCGCTCAGGTCGGCGCCCTTCATCTGCGGGGCCTGCTGGACCCGGGCGAGCAGCGCGGCCTCGTCGGCCAGCGAGCCGCCGGAGAAGATGCCCACCCGCATCGCGCCGCGCTCGCGCAGGTGCCGGGTGAGCGCGCGGGTGTCGATGCCGCTGATCCCGACGACGCCCTGGGCGACCAGTTCGTCGTCCAGCGAGCGCCGGGAGCGCCAGTTGGAAGGCGTGCGGGCGGGGTCGCGGACGACGTAGCCGGAGACCCAGATACGCCGGGACTCGCCGTCCTCGTCGTTGACGCCGGTGTTGCCGATGTGCGGGGCGGTCATCACGACGACCTGGCGGTGGTACGACGGGTCCGTCAGCGTCTCCTGGTAGCCGGTCATGCCGGTGGAGAACACCGCCTCGCCGAAGGTCTCCCCCACGGCCCCGTAGGCACGGCCGCGGAAGCTGCGGCCGTCCTCCAGAACGAGTACGGCGGGGGCCTGGGCCCCCCTGGTGGAGGTGGTCATGATGCGCTCTTCTCGGGGGTCACCGGGGCGGTTCCCCGGGCGGTTGCGGTCTGGTCGGGCGCGGTGGCGGCCGCTTCGGCGGGGCCCCCGCAGCGTTCGTCGACCGCTTCGACCCAGCCGGCGTGCTCGGCCGCGTGGTCGGAGCGGAAGCCGGAGTCGATCAGCTGGTCGCCGTGCTCCCAGGTGATCACCAGCAGGCCGCCCTCGGTGAGGACCTTGCCCGCGATGCCCTTGTCGAGGCGCGCGCCGCGCAGCGCGGCGGCGGGGACGAAGAAGTCCCGCGCACCGGGCCGTACGACGTCGAGGCCGTCGGCGGACAGCGTCAGGTCGGCGCGGCTGCGGGCGCCCAGGCCGTGCGCGACGATCCGGTCCAGCCACTGACCGGCGGTGGTGGAGCCGTGGTAGCGGCCGCTGAGGGTCAGCAGCGGCTCGCCCGGCGACTGCGGGGCGGTGGGCAGCTCGGGCAGATCGCCCTGGAGCGTGCCGCGCCACTTCCAGCCTTCGCGCATCAGCCAGTAGACGAGCGCGATCAGCAGTAGCAGTCCGACGACCCAGCCGATGCGAGCGGCCCAGTCGGTCACTTCGGCCGACTTCTGTTCAGCGGCCAGATTGATGATCAGTGTCACGCCAGCTTCCCGTCCACAACCGTTGCCCGGCCCCGCAGGAAGGTGTGCGTCACTCGTCCCGGCAGCTCACGGCCCTCGTACGGGGTGTTGCGGCTGCGGGAGGCGAAGCCCGCGGGGTCCACCTCTCCACGGTAAGCGGAGTCGAGGAGGGTGAGGTTGGCGGGCTCACCGGCGGCGATGGGGCGGCCGTGGCCGGCGAGGCGGCCGATGGCGGCCGGGCGCAGCGACATCCGGTCGGCGACGCCGGCCCAGTCGAGCAGCCCGGTGTCGACCATCGTGTGCTGGACGACGGAGAGCGCGGTCTCCAGGCCGACCATGCCCATGGCCGCGGCGGCCCACTCGCAGTCCTTGTCCTCGTGCGGGTGCGGCGCGTGGTCGGTGGCGACGCAGTCGATGGTGCCGTCGGCGAGCGCCTCGCGCAGCGCCATCACGTCCGCCTCGGTGCGCAGCGGCGGGTTCACCTTGTAGACCGGGTCGTAGGACCGGACGAGTTCGTCGGTGAGCAGCAGGTGGTGCGGGGTGACCTCGGCGGTCACGTTCCAGCCCTTGGACTTGGCCCAGCGGACGATCTCCACCGAGCCGGCCGTGCTGAGGTGGCAGATGTGCACGCGGGAGTCGACGTGGGCGGCGAGCAGCACATCGCGGGCGATGATCGATTCCTCGGCGACGGCGGGCCAGCCGCCGAGGCCCAGCTCGGCGGAGACGATGCCCTCGTTCATCTGGGCGCCTTCGGTGAGCCGGGGCTCCTGGGCGTGCTGGGCGACGACGCCGTCGAAGGCCTTCACGTACTCCAGCGCCCGGCGCATGATCACCGCGTCGTCGACGCACTTGCCGTCGTCGGAGAAGACCCGGACGCCGGCCGCGGAGTCGTGCATCGCGCCCAGTTCGGCGAGCTGCTTGCCCGCGAGGCCGACGGTGACGGCGCCGATCGGCTGGACGTCGCAGTAGCCGGACTCCCGGCCGAGCCGCCAGACCTGCTCGACGACCCCCGCGGTGTCGGCCACCGGGAAGGTGTTGGCCATCGCGTGCACGGCGGTGAAGCCGCCGATCGCGGCGGCCCGGGTGCCGGTCAGGACGGTCTCGGAGTCCTCGCGGCCGGGCTCGCGCAGGTGGGTGTGCAGGTCGACGAGGCCGGGCAGCAGAATCCGGCCGTCCGCCTCGATGACGCTCGCGTCGCCCGCGTCGAGCCCGGCGCCGACCGCGGCGATGGTCTCGCCGTCGATGAGGACGTCCCTGGGCTCGCCCCCGAGGAGCTTCGCACCGCGGATAAGGATCTTGCTCATGGTTACTTGTTCTCCTCGGTGCGGGCGTTCGCGGTGGTGGTGACGGCCGGCTCCATGCCGCCGAGCAGCAGGTACAGCACGGCCATCCGGATGCTGACGCCGTTGGTGACCTGCTCGACGGCGGTGCAGCGCACAGAGTCCGCGACCTCGGCGGTGATCTCCATGCCGCGGTTCATCGGGCCGGGGTGCATGACGATGGCGTGCTCGGGCATCCGGGCCATCCTGTCGGCGTTCAGCCCGTAGCGGCGGGAGTACTCGCGCTCGGTGGGGAAGAACGCGGCGTTCATCCGCTCGCGCTGGACGCGCAGCATCATCACGCCGTCCGACTTCGGCAGCACCGAGTCGAGGTCGTAGGAGACCTCGCAGGGCCAGCTCTCGACGCCGATGGGCACCAGGGTGGGCGGCGCGACGAGGGTGACCTCGGCGCCGAGGGTGCTCAGCAGGTGCACATTGGAGCGGGCGACCCGGCCGTGCAGGATGTCGCCGACGAGCGTGATCCGGCGGCCTTCCAGGTCACGTCCGGTGCCGTCACCGGGGCCCTGGTGGTGCGTGGGGCCGCCGTCGGCCGCGCCCGCGAGGTGGCGGCGCATGGTGAACGCGTCGAGCAGCGCCTGGGTGGGGTGCTCGTGGGTGCCGTCGCCGGCGTTGACGACGGAGCCGCCGATCCAGCCGGAGGTGGCGAGCCGGTGCGGGGCGCCGGAGGCGGGGTGCCGGATGACGACGGCGTCGGCGCCCATCGCCTCCAGGGTCAGCGCGGTGTCCTTGAGGGATTCGCCCTTGGAGACCGAGGAGCCCTTGGCGGAGAAGTTGATGACGTCGGCGGAGAGCCGCTTGGCGGCGGCCTCGAAGGAAATCCGGGTCCGGGTCGAGTCCTCGAAGAAGAGGTTGACGACGGTACGGCCGCGCAGAGTCGGCAGTTTCTTGATCGGCCGGTCGGCGACCCGGGCCATTTCCTCGGCGGTGTCGAGGATCAGGACGGCGTCGTCGCGCGTGAGATCGGCGGCCGAGATGAGGTGACGCTTCATCCGGTGTCTCCGTGGGTCTGGAGGGTGTGCGGGAGTGTCGGCGGGCAGGCGGTTGCGGGGCCGGCCGTGCGGCCGGACCCGGACTAGTGCCGCGACCGGCAATGTTCGCCCCGTGAGGAGCGTCGTCCAGTGCGTGCGATCGCAAGGCGGCCGGAAGCCCTTGAGGGGGTCCCCCCTGGACGGAGCTCGTCGGAGTCCTTGGGGGAGGAGCTACCAGGGCTTTTGGCCAACGCCGCGAGCGTGCGTGCTGGACGACGCGACGACGAGGCAAAGCTTGCCGGGAGGGGCACTAGCGGTCGCCGGTGGAAGCGGTCTCGCGCAGGCCGAGGAGCACGCTGTCGCGGCCGTCCTCTTCGGTGAGCTGGACCTTGACCGTCTCCCGCAACGACGTCGGGAGGTTCTTGCCGACGTAGTCGGCGCGGATCGGCAGTTCGCGGTGGCCGCGGTCGACCAGGACCGCGAGCTGTACGGCGCGCGGTCTGCCGATGTCACCGAGCGCGTCGAGCGCGGCGCGGATGGTGCGGCCGGAGAAGAGCACGTCGTCGACCAGGACCACCAGGTTGCCGTCGATCCCCTCGGCGGGGATGTCGGTGCGCGCGAGCGCGCGGGCCGGGCGCAGCCGTAGATCGTCGCGGTACATGGTGATGTCGAGGGAACCGACCGGCACGGTGCGGCCGGTGATCTCCGCGAGCTTGTCGCCGAGCCGGCGGGCCAGGAAGACGCCGCGGGTCGGAATGCCGAGGAGCACCACGTCGTCGGCGCCCTTGGCGCGTTCGACGATCTCGTGGGCGATACGGGTCAGGACTCGGGCGATGTCCGGTGCTTCGAGCACGGGACGGGCCTGGTCCGATGAATGCGGGTGGTGCGTGTCCATAGGAAACGGACCCCCTTCTCCGCCTCACGGGACGGATCTTAAAGGACGTCGAAATTGCGTTGTCAACGGTACCAGGGTGGCGCCGGGCGGCCTTCGGCGGGCTCGATCGTGGGCGGTATGGACCATTCGGCTTGACGAGTCATATTACGCTGCGTAACCTCACAGTGAGTTACCAAGTCTTCGTCACGGGAGCCTTATGTCCAGCGAATACGCCAAACAGCTCGGAGCAAAGCTCCGTGCCATCCGCACCCAGCAGGGCCTCTCCCTTCACGGCGTCGAGGAGAAGTCGCAGGGCCGTTGGAAGGCCGTCGTCGTCGGCTCGTACGAGCGCGGCGACCGAGCGGTGACCGTCCAGCGTCTTGCCGAGCTCGCGGACTTTTACGGGGTTCCGGTCCAGGAACTGCTGCCGGGCACCACGCCCGGTGGCGCCGCCGAGCCGCCGCCCAAGCTGGTGCTCGACCTGGAGCGGCTCGCCCATGTGCCGCAGGAGAAAGCAGGCCCGCTTCAGCGGTACGCGGCCACCATCCAGAGCCAGCGCGGCGATTACAACGGCAAGGTGCTGTCGATCCGCCAGGACGACCTGCGCACCCTCGCCGTTATTTACGACCAGTCGCCTTCTGTGCTGACCGAGCAATTGATCAGCTGGGGTGTGCTTGACGCGGATGCCCGGCGTGCGGTGTCGCACGACGATCTCTGAGGCTCACGCACCACTGCAGAAACGTCTCACCGCCCTGTGCGGCACCCGAGAGGGTGCCGCACAGGGCGGTGTTTTTTGTCTCACGGCTTTCTCACATGCACCGGGCCCGCAGCGTCACGCGCTGCGGGCCCGGTGCATGTGCTGCTGCTGTGCTGCTGCGGGTTACTGCTCCTCGCGGCGCAGACCCGGCTTGAGCTCCTTGAGACGTCCGAGGAGACCGTTGATGAAAGCCGGCGAATCGTCGGTGGAGAACTCCTTGGCGAGTTGTACCGCCTCGTCGATCGCCACCGCGTCCGGCGTCTCGTCCTCCCAGATCAGCTCGTACGCACCGAGCCGCAGGATGTTCCGGTCCACGACCGGCATCCGGTCGAGGCTCCAGTCCACGGCGTAGGTCGCGATCAGATCGTCGATCCGGTCGGTGTGTTCGGCGTATCCCTCGACCAACCGCAGCGTGAACTCGTTGACCGACGGCTGCCTGTCATCGGTCCGCGCGAGCCGCATCCAGTCCGCGAGCACGGCCTGCACCGCACTGTCGCGCTGGTCGGCCTCGAAGAGGATCTGGAAGGCGCGCTTACGGGCCTTGTTACGAGCAGCCACGGTTAGCTGTTCACCCGACCGAGGTACTCACCGGAGCGGGTGTCGACCTTGATCTTCTCACCGGTGGTGATGAAGAGCGGGACGCCGATCTCGTAGCCGGTCTCCAGCTTGGCCGGCTTGGAGCCGCCGGTCGAGCGGTCGCCCTGCACACCGGGCTCGGTGTACTCGATGACGAGCTCGACCGAGGCCGGCAGCTCGACGTAGAGCGGGGCGCCCTCGTACATCGCCACGACGGCGTCGAAGCCTTCGAGGAGGTAGTTGCGAGCGTTCCCCAGCACCTGCGGCGTGATGTAGATCTGGTCGAAGGTCTCCGTGTCCATGAACACGTAGTCCGGGCCGTCCTTGTACGAGAACTGCATGCCGCGCTTGTCGACACTGGCAGTCTCGACCTTCACGCCGGCGTTGAAGGTCTTGTCGACCACCTTGCCGGAGAGCACGTTCTTGAGCTTGGTGCGGACGAAAGCCGGGCCCTTACCGGGCTTGACGTGCTGGAACTCGACGACGGACCAGAGCTGGCCCCCGTCGAGCTTGAGCACCAGGCCATTCTTGAGGTCGTTCGTGGATGCCACGGTTGCGGAATCTCCTGGACTGCAGCTGGCGGGACCGAGGGGCTCGCGCTAGAGCGCGAGCAGTTCCTTGGTCGTAATGGTGAGTAGCTCGGGTCCGCCGTCCGCCGGTGGGCGGACGACGAGTGTGTCGTCGATACGGACCCCGCCGCGACCCGGGATCTGGACCCCTGGCTGGACGGTGACCGGCACGCAAGCGTCCAGTTTACCCATGGCCGCAGGTGACAGCCGAGGGTCCTCGTCGATTTCGAGCCCCACCCCGTGTCCGGTGGCGGGCTCAAGGCCCTCACCGTAGCCCGCGGAGTCCAGCATCTGGCGTGCCGCGCGGTCGACTTCGCGGTACTCCACTCCCGGCGCGAGAGCCTCCCGACCTGCCCTTTGTGCCGCGAAAACCAATTCGTACAGCTCGATCTGCCAGCTGTCGGGCGAGCTGCCGATGACAAAGGTGCGGCCGAGTTCACAACGGTATCCGCGGTACCGGGCGCCGAGCCGGACGGTCAGAAAGTCACCCTCCTCGACCCTGCGGTCGGTCGGCCGGTGCCCCGCGCGGCCGGAATTCGGGCCGGTGCCCACCGAGGTGGGGAAGGCCGAGCCCTCCGCGCCGTGATCGGCCAGCCGGCGGTCCAGCTCCAGCGCGAGATGCCGTTCGGTACGGCCGACGAGGATCGACTCCAGCAGCTCGCCGAGCGCGTGGTCGGTGATCTCGGCGGCGATCCGCAGACAGGAGAGCTCGTCGTCGTCCTTGATCAGCCGCAGCTGCTCGACCGTCCGGCCGAGATCCGCCAGCCGCAACCGCGTCGAAGCCGCCGCCAGCGCCCGGTGCCGGGTGACGGTGAGGTGGTGCTCCTCGACCGCGAGGGACTCGGCCCCGGCCCCGGCGGCCAGCTCCGCCGCGGCGAGCGCCGGGTCGCCGCCGCCGGCGGGCAGCACGAGCACCCGCAGGTCCTCGGCGGGCCTCCCCTCGCCCGCGTCGTCGCAGAGCGCCTGGGGGCAGAGCAGCACGTCCTGGGCCGGTCCCAGCAGCAGGGCGGCGCCCGGCGGGACGCCACCGGCGAGATAGCGGACGTTGGCGGGGCGGGAGATCAGTGCGGCGGCGCTGCCGACCGCCGCGCAGCGCTCGCGCAGGCGGGTACGGCGTGCCGCGTGCAGATCGGACATGAACCGAGCGTAGGAGCGGAAGCGGCTCCCGGCCGTCCGAGCGCGTCCGACCGGGGGGCCGCTCAGGGGCGCGGACCGTACGAGCCGTACGGGCCCCGGAGCCGGGCGGGGGCGGATCAGCGCGGCTCAGTGGGGGCCGGGACAGCGCGGGAGCAGGTACCGGAGCCGGGCAGGAAGGCGGAGCGGGAACAGGGAAGCAGCGGGTTCGATCCCGGCCGGACCGGAGGTCTACCAGCTCGGCGGGCTGGCGAGGCTGCGGGCCACCACGTCGTCGAGCACCCGGGCGGTGGTCTCCACGTCGTACTTCGAGTTGTCGATGATGGGCAGCCCCGAGCCGTACCAGCCGGCCATCCGGCCGTGTATGCCGGCGACCTCGTCGTCGGAGAGACGCCGGTTGCCGCTGCGCTCCGCGTTGCGCTCCAGCACGATCTCCAGGCCGGGCAGCAGCACCACCGGGAGCAGGCCTGGCCCGACGTGCCGCTTCCAGCCGCCGAGGCCGACGACCGGGCGGTCCGGGAAGACCGCGTCGTCGAGGATGCAGGAGATGCGGTTGGCCAGGAAGTTGCGGGCCGCGAAGCCGCAGGTGCGGCGGGCGAGCCGGTACTGCGCCTCGGAGTTGTCGTTCCAGCCGGTCGTCGGGTCGGCGAAGCCGGAGCGGACCCATTCGCGGACGTCGTCGAGGCTGATGTGCGCGGTGGGGACCCGCCGGGTGTCCGCCCAGTGCCGGGCGACCGTGGTCTTGCCCGCGCCGGCCGGGCCGATGAGCAGCACCGCGACGGCCGCCTGGGCGGCGTCGGGCACGGCGGCGCCCGCCATCGGGTTCGGCACCGGCACCGGGCCGCCGGGCGGGAGCTGGATGTGCCCGGTCGTCTCGTTGGACGGCGGGGCGGGGGCGTGCCGGGGCGCCGGGCCGGGCGGCTGCGGCGGTCCGAGCGGCGGGTGCATCTGTCCGCCCTGCTGGACCGGGTGTATCTGTCCGCCGTGCCGCGCCGGGTGACCGGGCGGGACGCCGGGGCCGGGATGGCCTGCTCCTTGCGCCCAGGGGGCGCCGGGTCCGACTCCCGGGCCGGGCGGCGGCGACAGCGGAGGCCCCCCTGCGTGCTGCATACCGGTGGCACTCCGTCTCGTACAGGCTGGTCTCGTACAGGGCTGAAAGTACTGGGTGGTGCGAGGGACCCTCGCTCGCCCCGCCGCCTTCGGCGTGGCAGCCGCCCCTACTGAACGGTACCTTCCCCGGCCGCCGGTGTGACGCCACTGTGTGAACGGCCCGGCGGAGCGCCGAGTGCCCGACGGCCGTCGCGGAGCGGACAGTTCGCCCGTACCGGCCGGGTGTCAGGGCCGCCGTCGCAGCGGCCGGCCGGTCAGGCCGCCGGCTCCTCGGCCAGCGCGCGCAGCGCGAGCAGGTACGAGCCGATGCCGAAGCCCGCGATCGTGCCGGTGGCGACGGCCGCGACCACCGAGGTGTGCCGGAATTCCTCGCGGGTGTACGGGTTCGAGATGTGCACCTCGATGAGCGGGGCGGTGCGCTGCGCCGCCGCGTCCCGCATGCCGTACGAGTAGTGGGTGAACGCGCCGGGGTTGAGCACGACCGGAATCGATCCGTCCGCGGCCTCGTGCAGCCAGCGGATCAGCTCGCCCTCGTCGTTGGTCTCCCGGACCTCGACCTCGAAGCCGAGCTCCTCGCCGAGCGCGGTGCACTGTTCGACGAGGCCGGTGTAGCTGGTCGCGCCGTAGACGTCGGGCTCACGGGAGCCGAGCCGGCCCAGGTTCGGTCCGTTGAGCACGTACACCCGCCGGCTCACGCGGCGATCTCCGCATGCGCGGCGAGCAGCACCGCCGGGTCCGGGCCCTCCAGGACGACGGGCCTGGCGAGGCCGTCCAGCACGATGAAGCGCAGCATGTCGCCGCGCGACTTCTTGTCGACCTTCATGGTCTCCAGCAGCTTGGGCCACTGGTCGCCGCGGTAGGTGAGCGGCAGGCCCACCGATGCCAGCACGGTGCGGTGCCGGTCGGCGGTCGCGTCGTCCAGCCGGCCCGCGATCCGGCCGAGTTCGGCGGCGAAGACCATGCCCACCGAGACGGCCGCGCCGTGCCGCCAGTTGTAGCGCTCGTTCTTCTCGATCGCGTGCGCGAGCGTGTGGCCGTAGTTGAGGATCTCGCGCAGGCCCGTCTCCTTGAGGTCGGCGGAGACGACCTCGGCCTTGACCCGGATGGAGCGCTCGATCAGCTCGGCGGTGTGCGGGCCCGCGGGGGTGCGGGCGGCGGCCGGGTCTGACTCGATCAGGTCGAGGATGGCCGGGTCCGCGATGAAGCCCGCCTTGATGATCTCGGCCAGGCCGCTGATGTAGTCGTTGGGCGGCAGCGAGTCGAGGCTCGCGAGGTCGCACAGCACGCCGGTGGGCGGGTGGAAGGCCCCGACGAGGTTCTTGCCCTCGGCGGTGTTGATGCCCGTCTTGCCGCCGACCGCCGCGTCGACCATGCCGAGCACTGTGGTGGGCACCGCGATCCAGCGCACGCCGCGCAGCCAGGTGGCCGCGACGAAGCCCGCGAGGTCGGTGGTCGCGCCGCCGCCGACGCCGACGATGACGTCGGTGCGGGTGAAGCCGGTCTGACCGAGCGCCTTCCAGCAGTAGGCGGCCACCTCGACCGTCTTGGACTCCTCCGCGTTCGGCAGCTGGATCGCGACGGCCTCGTAGCCCTGCGCGGCGAGGTCGGTGCGGAGCGCCTCGCCGGTGGCCGCGAGGGCCTCCGGGTGCAGCACCGCGACGCGCTTGGCGGCCGGGCCGATCAGCGCGGGGAGCTCGGCGAGCAGTTGGTGCCCGATCAGCACCTCGTACGGGTCCGTGCCCGCGGCGCCGCCGACCTGGATGCGGATGGGGGTCTCAGTCATGCGTGGTTCTCCCGGCT
Source organism: Streptomyces sp. H27-D2 (assembly GCF_035828615.1). NCBI lineage: Bacteria > Bacillati > Actinomycetota > Actinomycetes > Kitasatosporales > Streptomycetaceae > Streptomyces > Streptomyces sp. H27-D2. The sequence continues at coordinate 90,769 of NZ_JAYMZR010000006.1, forward strand.
GATCCGGGGGTTGGTCCCCGGGGACTGCGCTGCTTCCAGCGCTTCGAGTACCGCTTCGGCGACGGCCTCGGGGGTGCGCTCGTCGGTGTTCACGACGGCGCGGGCGACCTCAGTGTAGAGCGGGCGGCGCTCTTCCATCAGCTCGCGCCACTTCGCCCGCGGGTTCACCGCGAGCAGCGGGCGTGGGGCGTTCAGGCCGACCCGCTTGAGCGCCGTGGTGACTCCGACGTCGAGGAAGACGACGGGCAGCCCGGTCAGCAGCGCCCTGGTGGCGTCGTCCAGGATCGCGCCGCCGCCCAGCGCGAGCACACCGGTGTGCTCGGCGACGGCCAGCCGTACGGCCTCCCGCTCCAGTTCGCGGAAGCGCGCCTCGCCCGCGTCGATGAAGATCTCCGCGATGCTCAGGCCGGCCCTCTCCACGACGTCGGCGTCGGTGTCCCGGTAGCCGAGGCCCAGCCGCTCCGCGAGCAGTTCCCCGACGGTGGACTTGCCCACGCCCATCGGGCCGACCAGTACGACAGCGGGCCCCGGCCCGGACGGCCCGGTCATCGGATGGCCAGGTTGTCGAGGAAGCCGCGGACGTTGCGGCGGGTCTCGACGACGTTGTCGCCGCCGAACTTCTCGGCGACCGCGTCCGCCAGCACCAGCGCCACCATCGCCTCGGCGACGATGCCGGCGGCCGGCACCGCGCACACGTCGGAGCGCTGGTGGTGGGCCTGGGTGGCTTCGCCGGTGGCCACGTCCACGGTCGCCAGCGCGCGCGGCACGGTCGCGATGGGCTTCATCGCGGCCCGTACCCGCAGCAGTTCGCCGGTGGTCAGGCCGCCCTCGGTGCCGCCGGAGCGGCCGGAGGTGCGGCGGAGCCCCTCGTCGGTGGAGACGATCTCGTCGTGCGCCTGCGAGCCGGGGACCCGGGCCAGCCCGAAGCCGTCGCCGACCTCGACGCCCTTGATCGCCTGGATGCCCATCAGCGCGGCGGCGAGCCGCGCGTCCAGCCGGCGGTCCCAGTGGACGTGCGAGCCCAGTCCCACCGGCACGCCGTAGGCGAGCACCTCGACGACGCCGCCGAGGGTGTCGCCGTCCTTGTGGGCCTGGTCGATCTCGGCGACCATCGCCTCGCTCGCGTCCGGGTCCAGGCAGCGCACCGGGTCCGCGTCCAGCCGCTCCACGTCGGAGGGCTTGGGCAGCACCCCGTACGGAGCCTTGGCCGCGGCCAGCTCCACTACGTGCGAGACGATCTCGATGCCGGCCGTCTCCTTGAGGTAGGAGCGGGCGACGGCGCCGAGCGCGACGCGGGCCGCGGTCTCGCGGGCGGAGGCGCGCTCCAGGATCGGCCGGGCCTCGTCGAAGCCGTACTTCTGCATCCCGGCGAGGTCGGCGTGGCCGGGGCGCGGGCGGGTCAGCGGAGCGTTACGGGCCATCGTGGCCAGCACCTCCGGGTCCACCGGGTCCGCGGCCATGACCTTGTCCCACTTGGGCCACTCGGTGTTGCCCACCATGACCGCCACCGGAGATCCCAGCGTGAGGCCGTGCCGGACGCCGCCCAGGAAGGTGACCTCGTCCCGCTCGAACTTCATCCGGGCGCCGCGGCCGTAACCGAGCCGCCGCCTGGCCAGCGCGTCCGCCACCATGTCCGTGGTGATCGGCACACCGGCGGGCAGCCCCTCCAACGTCGCCACGAGTGCGGGGCCGTGCGACTCCCCCGCCGTCAGCCAGCGCAACCTGCTCAACGGTGCTCCCTCTTGCTCGCGCCTGAAGTCTGCGGAATTCGCATCGGCGCGGCCGGGTGCGGCACCGGCCCGCCACCGCTGATCCTCCCACGTCCGCCCGAAGTGTCCGGCCGCCGGTCCAAGCTCTGGACCTGGTACGTCAGGTCGGGCGGAGCGCGAGGGCCGCTTCGCCGGCCCGGCGCATCGCAGCCAGCGGGGCCGGGCCGCGCCCGGTCATCCGCTCGACCTGGAGCACCGCTTGGTGCACCAGCAGGTCGAGGCCGCCGACGACCGCGCCGCCGCGCGCCGACCAGGCGGCGGCCAGCGCGGTGGGCCACGGTTCGTACAGCACGTCGAAGAGCGTGCCGGGGCGCTCGGGCACGGCGTCCGCCAGCGCGTCGGCAGCCCCGGCCGGGGTGGTCGCGACGACCAGCGGGGCGGTGAGGGCCTCGGCGGCGTCGGCCCAGTCGGCGGTGCGCACCCGCACGCCGAGCCGCTCCCCCCACTCGCGCATCTCGGCGGCGCGGGCCGCGCTGCGCACGTAGGCGGTCACCTCGCCGGTGCAGATGCCGGCCAGCGCGGCGAGGGCGGACGAGGCGGTGGCGCCCGCTCCGAGCACGGCCGCCCGCTCGACCTTGTCCACCCCGCGCTCGTGGAGCGCGGCGGCGATGCCGGGGATGTCGGTGTTGTCGCCCAGCCGTCGGCCGTCGGGGGTGAGGACGACCGTGTTCACCGCTTCCACCGAGGCGGCGGTGTCGCTGATCTCGTCCAGCAGCGGGATGACGGCGCGCTTGAGCGGCATCGTCAGCGAGAGCCCGGCCCACGTCCCCGCGTCCGCTCCCCCGTCGAGCCCGGCGAGGAAGCCCGGCAGCGCGTCCTCGTCGACCTCGAACCGGTCGTAGCTCCAGCCGGTGAGGCCCAGCGCCTGGTATGCGGCCCGGTGCAGGACCGGCGACAGCGAGTGGGCGATGGGCGAGCCGAGGACCGCCGCGCGGTGGGCGGCAGCCATCAGTGCTCCCGCTGGTACTTGTTGAAGTCCTGGACGTTCTTCTGGTGCTCCGCGTCGCTCTTGGTGAAGCGGGTGTCGCCCGGCTTGACGGTGACGAAGTACAGCCAGTCGCCCTTGGTCGGGGCGAGCGCCGCCTCGATCGCCTGGTGGCCGGGGTTGCCGATCGGCCCCGGCGGCAGGCCCTTGTGCAGGTAGGTGTTGTAGGGCGAGTCGAACTGGGTGTCCTCGGTGGTGGTGTCGAGGGTCGAGCGGCCCTTGGCGTAGTTGATCGTCGAGTCGAAGCCCAGCGTCATGTCGATGTCCAGGCGGTTGTAGATCACCCGCGAGACCTTGCCGAACTCGTGGTCCTCCTGCGCCTCGGCCTGGACCAGGCTCGCGATCACCAGGACCTCGTACGGCTTCTTGCCGACCTTGCGCGCGTTGCCCTTGAGGTCGTTCTGCACGAACTCGCTCTCGGCCCGCTTGACCATCTGCTTGAGCACGTCGACGGGCTTGCTCTTCTTGCCGACGCTGTACTTGGACGGGAAGAGGAAGCCCTCGACCCTGCCGCCCGCCCAGGGCGGCAGACCCAGCTCGCCGACCCGCTTCTTGGCGACGGCGGCGGTGGTGCCCTTCTTCGCGCTGATCTGCTGGTCGATGCGCTCGTAGATCTGGGTGGCCCGCAGCCCCTCGGGAATGATCAGCCCGTTCTGCGCCTTCGGGTCGGTCATCATCGCGACCGCGTCCGCCGCGGACATCTCCTTGCGCAGGGTGTAGGTGCCGGCCTGGATGGCCTCCCCCTCGGCGGCGGAGACGAACGCGTCAGCGCTCTTCACCACACCCGCCGACTTGAGGATGCGGCCCATCTCGCCCGTGCCGGCGCCGGCGGGGATCTCGAGCTGGACCTCGCCGCTGCCCTTGCCCGTGAAGTCGGGGGCCGCGCCGAAGTGCTCGTTCCAGAACTCATAGCCGAAGTAGCCGGCGGCGCCGACACCGCCGACCAGCACGACGGTGACCACCAGGCAGGCGAGCCCGCTGCGGCGCTTGGGCTTCTTCTTGTTGCGGCCCCGGGCCGAGCGGCGCTCCTCGCGGGGGTCCTCGTCGTCATCGTCGTCGTCCGCGTCACGGCCGCCGGCGAAGAAGGCGTGCTCGGGCTCCGCCGGGCCGGCGTTCCACTCGTCCGTCGGCTCCGGGCCGGCCTGCGGGTGCTGCTGTTGGTTCTGCGGCTGTTGGTTCTGCGGCTGTTGGTTCTGCGGCTGTTGGTTCTGCGGCTGCTGGGCCTGCTGGGGGTCCTGCTGGGGGGCCTGCTGCTGTCGCATGTTCTGCGGCTGCGGCGGCGGGTACGCGTCCTGGGTGCCGTAGTAGTCCGGGTGGCCGCCGTTGTACGGGTCGACGGGCTGCTGCCCGTACGGGTCACCGGCTGCGACGCCGTCGCCGTAGGGCGCCCCGCCGCCCTGCGAGGCGTCCCAGTACTGCTGCTGCCCGGAGTACTGCTGGGGACCGCCGCCCCACTGCGGGTCCTGCTGCTGGTACTGGGGGTGTTGCTGCTGGTACTGGGGGTGTTGCTGCTGGTACTGGGGGTTCTGCTGCTGTTGAGGGTCCTGCTGGTGCGGATACTGCGGCTGCTGGGGGTACTGCTGATCCTGGTACGGGCGGCCGTAGGCGTCCTGTTGGCCGTCGTACGGACCCTGGCCGTCCACGGCCTGCTGCCCGTCCCATCCCTGGTCCCCGTACAAGGGGTCCTCGGGATGCCACGGTTGGGAGCCTGGGCCCCGGCCATACTCAGTCATCGATCCCCTAGAGCCGCGAGAAGGCAGCTGTCACACCGCTCGTGGCACGAGCGTCGGTTCACACTGCCCCGTGCGGACCGGTTCGAACAGCTGCCATGTCGCGCGGAACGTTACCGTACCGCGATCAGGTGACCGCTTCGACGCCCTCGCCCGGGGGCCTTCCCGATACCCGCTCGGTCTCCAGCGCGCTCTGCAGGATGACCACGGCGGCGGCTTGATCGACCACCGAGCGCCCCTTCTTGGACGAGACGCCGGAGGCCCGCAGCCCTTGGGCCGCGGTCACCGTGCTCATCCTCTCGTCGACCAGCCGGATCGGCACCGGGGCGATCCGGAGCGCCAGCTCCCGAACGAAAGTACGCACCTTGGCCGCGGCCGGACCCTCGCCCCCGTTGAGGGAGCGGGGCAGCCCGACGACGACCTCGATGGGCTCGTACTCCTCGACGATCGCCGCCAACCGCCGCTGGGCGGCCGGGGCGTCGCGGCCCGGCACGGTCTCCACCGGAGTCGCGAGGACCCCGTCGGGGTCACACGAGGCGACCCCGATCCGGGCGTCCCCGACGTCGACGGCGATCCGCCGCCCGCGCCGCATGCCCAGCGGCTCCGGCTGCGCGGACTGCTGGAGCCGCGGCTCCGGCTGCTGTCGGGGCTGCGGCTCCGGCTGCTGCCGCGCGGGCCGTCGGGGGTCCCGGGAGCGTGTCATGCCTGCTCGGCCACCAAGCGGCCGACAGCGGCGATGGCCTCGTCGATGGCCGCCGGGTCCTGGCCGCCGCCCTGGGCGACATCCGGCTTGCCGCCACCGCCGCCGCCGAGGGTCTTGGCCGCGGCGCGGACCAGGTCGCCGGCCTTGAGACCGCGCTCGCGGGCGGTCTCGTTGGTGGCGATGACGGTCAGCGGGCGGCCGTTGGCCACGGTGAACAGCGCCACCACGGCCGGGCGTGAGCCCTGCCCCGGCAGCTGGCCGAGCCGGCCGCGCACGTCCAGGACGAGCTTGCGCAGATCGTCGGCCCCGGTGCCGTCGGGCACCTGCCCGGTGACCACCGCCACCCCCCGTACGTCCTGGGCGCCGTCGGCCAGACCGGCGGCGGCCTGGAGCACCTTCTCGCCGCGGAAGCGCTCGATCTCCTTCTCCGCCTCCTTGAGCTTGGCGAGCATCCCGGAGATCTTCTCCGGCAGCTCCTCGGGGCGGCCCTTCACCAGGTCGGTGAGCTGGGCGACGACCGTGTGCTCACGGGCGAGGAAGTTGTAGGCGTCCACGCCCACCAGAGCCTCGACCCTGCGCACCCCGGAGCCGATGGAGGACTCGCCGAGCAGCTTGACCAGGCCGAGCTGGGCGGTGTTGCGCACATGCGTGCCGCCGCACAGCTCCTTGGAGAAGTCGCCGATGGTCACGACGCGCACCCGGTCGCCGTACTTCTCGCCGAACTCGGCGATGGCGCCCTGCTTCCTGGCGTCGTCCATGCTCATCACCTCGGCGGTGACGTCGAGCTCGCGGGAGAGGACCTCGTTGATCTTCTGCTCGACGTCCGTGAGGACGGCGCCGGGCACCGCGGCCGGCGAGCCGAAGTCGAAGCGGAACCGGCCGGGCGAGTTCTCCGAACCGGCCTGCGCGGCGGTCGGGCCCAGCGCGTCGCGCAGCGCCTGGTGGGTCAGGTGGGTGGCGCTGTGCGCGCGGGCGATGGCCCGGCGGCGGGCGACGTCGATCTGGGCGAGCGCGGTGGCCCCGAGGACCACCTCGCCGACCTGGACGACGCCCTTGTGCACACTCACACCGGCCACCGGCTGCTGCACATCGCGGATCTCGATGACGGCGCCGGTGTCGATCCGGATCCGGCCGGTGTCGGCGAGCTGGCCGCCGCCCTCGGCGTAGAAGGGGGTGCGGTCCAGCACGACCTCGACCTCGTCGCCCTCGTGGGCGGCCGGCGCCGGCAGGCCGTCGACCAGCAGGCCGACGACGGTCGACTCGTCCGAGGTGTCGGTGTAACCGGTGAAGACGGTGGTGCCGGACCGGTCGGCGACCTCGCGGTAGGCGGACAGGTCGGCGTGCCCCTGCTTCTTCGACCTGGCGTCGGCCTTCGCGCGCTCCCGCTGCTCCTTCATCAGCCGGCGGAAGCCGTCCTGGTCGACGGACAGGCCCTGTTCGGCCGCCATCTCCAGGGTGAGGTCGATCGGGAAGCCCCAGGTGTCGTGCAGCAGGAACGCCTTGTCGCCGGCCAGCACCTCGCCGCCGGAGGACTTGGTGTCCGAGACGGCCGTGTCGAGGATGTTGGTGCCGGTCTTGAGCGTCTTGAGGAAGGCGACCTCCTCGGCGAGCGCGACGGTCTCGACGCGCTTGCGGTCGCTGATCAGCTCCGGGTACTGCTCGCCCATGGTCCCGATGACCACGTCGACCAGCGCGCCCACGACCAGCTCGCTCGCGCCGAGCAGCCGCATGTTGCGGATGGCGCGGCGCATGATGCGGCGCAGCACATAGCCGCGGCCCTCGTTGCCGGGGGTGACGCCGTCGCCGATGAGCATGACGGAGGTGCGGATGTGGTCGGCGACCACCCGCAGGGAGACGTCGGATCCCTTTTCGGCGCCGTAGCGGACACCGCTGAGCTCGGTGGCCTTGTCCATGACCACCCGCAGGGTGTCGGTCTCGAACATGTTCTGCACGCCTTGCAGGATCATCGCGAGGCGTTCGAGGCCGAGGCCGGTGTCGATGTTCTTGCTGGGGAGGTCGCCGAGGATCGGGAAGTCGTCCTTGCCGGTGCCCGCGCCGCGCTCGTACTGCATGAAGACCAGGTTCCAGATCTCCACGTACCGCTCGTCGTTGACGGCCGGGCCGCCCTCGACGCCGAACTCCGGACCCCGGTCGTAGTTGATCTCGGAGCACGGGCCGCAGGGTCCGGGGACGCCCATGGACCAGTAGTTGTCGGCCTTGCCGAGACGCTGGATGCGCTCGGCGGGCACGCCGATGACCTCGCGCCAGATCTGTTCGGCCTCGTCGTCATCGAGGTAGACCGTGATCCAGAGCTTGTCGGGGTCCAGGCCGTAGCAGCCGTCCGCCACGGAGCCGGTGAGCAGCTCCCAGGCGTACTTGATGGCGCCTTCCTTGAAGTAATCGCCGAAGGAGAAGTTGCCGCACATCTGGAAGAACGTGCCGTGCCGGGTGGTCTTGCCGACCTCTTCGATATCGGGCGTGCGCACGCACTTCTGCACGCTGGTGGCGCGCTTGAAGGGCGGCTTGACCTCACCGAGGAAATACGGCTTGAACGGGACCATGCCCGCGGGGACCAGCAGCAGCGTCGGGTCGTCGGCGATGAGTGACGCGGACGGCACGACGGTGTGTCCGCGCTCCTCGTAGAAGCGCAGCCAGCGGCGGCGGATTTCTGCCGACTCCATCAGTGGTCCTCATTCCGGTTGTACGGGTGCTTCTGATCGATCGCGGCCCGATGACGTTGGGTGGGAAGTGCTGTGTCGCTGTATTCGTCGCTGTAGGGGTCGAGTGACGCTTCGATCCCCAGTGCCTCGTTCAGCTCGCCCTCGCGGCGGCGCATTCCCGAGCGCACGTCGAGGGCGAAGTCCTTCACCCGGCGGCCGGTCTCCAGCGCCTTGTCCGCGGCGGTCGCCGCGAGGCTCTCCGGGGTGAGTTGACGCAGTTTGCGGTTGACCTTGGCGGTCGCGTAGACGCCGGCGGCGGCGCCGGCCGTGAACCAGAACGTACGGCGGAACATCGCTGCGTCAGTCCTTCGATCGGCGGTCGCGTCGGCTGCCGCGGCGGGGGGTCGGCAGGGTCCTGCCCCGCACCACGGTGCGGCGGGGGCCCGGTGCGGGGGCGGCGGGGGTGTCCTTGCGGCTCATCGCCTGCCGGACGCCGTAGCCGAACGCCGCGACCTTGACGAGCGGGCCGCCGAAGGTGGAGGCCACCGTCGAGGAGAGCGCGGAGGCGTTGGAGGTGACTTCCTGGACGTCGGTGGCGATCGCGTCCACCCGGCTGAGCTGGGTCTGCGCGGAGCGCACGGTCGCGGACGCCTCGCCGAGCAGCGGAACGGCCTGCTCCGACACGTCCGCCACCATTTTGGCAGTCGCCTTGAGCACCTGCGCGAGCCTCACCAGAACCACGGCGAGAAACGACACCAGGATCGCCCAGAAGACGGCCACGAGAATGCCGGCCACCTCTCCACCGGACACGTTGCACCGCTCCCTTTGGTCCTTCTGGTTCGATTCGGTCGGCCGCCGCTCACAGGCGGGCAGACGGCCCTCGGGGCGCGGGCGGCAGACTCCGACCCTATCGCGCCGGGGCCCCGCGCCCGTAACGCAATACCGGCGCCCGACCGGCGCGAGAGGTCACGGCCCGCGGGCGGGATTGTACGGTCCGCTTACCTATCGGTACGCTCCGTGTTCCATGCGATCCGGAAACCTGCCCGCCGAGCTCAATCGCTTCGTCGGCCGCGACGCCGAACTCGACGAAATGGCACGGAGGCTGGACGACGCCAGACTCACGACGGTCACCGGGGTCGGCGGCGTCGGCAAGTCGCGGCTCGCGCTGCGGGTCGCCGCGCAGGTGCGGGATCGCTTCCGCGACGGCGTCTGGCTGGTCGAACTGGCCGCCCTGCGGGACCCCGAACTGCTCGACCACGCGGTCATGGAGGCGCTGGGCCTCGCCGACCGGACCGGCCGCCCCGCCCGCGGGGCGCTCGCCGCCCATCTCGCGGACCGCCAACTCCTCATCGTGCTCGACGGGTTCGAGCAGCTGGTCGAGGAGTGCGGCAGGCTGGTCCGCGAAGTGCTGCTGCGCTCACCCGGACTGCGGGTGCTGGCCGCCGGCCGCCGGCTGCTGCGGGTCGACGGCGAACATGTCCTCCCGCTGCCGCCGTTGCACGCTCCCGACCCGGCCGCCGCCGGAACTCCGGCCCGTGCCCGGCGGTCCGCCCGCCAGGCACACGGGCGACGCGGCCGCGCTCTTCGCCGACCGCGCCGCCGCCGTCGTCCCCGGCTTCACCCTCACCGAGGCCAACGAGCGGATCGTCGCGGAGCTGTGCCACCGGCTCGACGGCATCCCGCTCGCCCTGGAGCTGGCCGCGGGCCGGATGGCGTCGCTCTCCGTGGAGCAGGTGCTGCGGCGGCTGGACGACCGCTTCCGGCTGCTGACCGGCGGCTGCCGCGGCGCGCTGCCGCGCCACCAGACGCTGCGTACGGCGATCGGCTGGAGCCATGAGCTGTGCACCACAGGGGAACGGCTGCTCTGGTCCCGGCTGTCGGTCTTCGCCGGGCACTTCGACCTGGACGCGGCGGAGTACATCTGCTCGGGCCCCGACCTGCCCGCCGGGGATCTCCTCGACGTGCTCGCCGAACTCGTCGCGCAGTCCGTGGTGGTGCGCGAGGAGACTCCGGCCGGGGTCCGCTACCGGATGCTGGACACCGTGCGGACGTACGGCGCGGGCTGGCTGAACGCGCTCGGCGACGCGGAGCGGATGCGGCAGCGGCACCGGGACTGGTACGTCGGCCTCGCCACCTGGTGCGAGCTGGACTGGTTCAGCCCCCAGCAGGCCGAGGTGTCGGTGCGGATCGACGGCGAGCCGGCCAACCTGCGGCTCGCGCTGGAGTACAGCCTGGAGGAGGTCGAGGACAGCTACCTCGGCCAGTGCCTCGCGGGGACGCTGTGGTTCTACTGGGTCGGCTGCGGCCGGTTGTCCGAGGGGCGCTACCGGCTGAAGCGGGCCCTGGAGCTGGACAGCGACCACGCCTTCCACGACCTGCTGGGCGCGGTGCTCGCGATCGAGATGCTCGCGCTGGTCACCCTCGGCGACGGCGACGCGACGGAGGCGGCGGTGCTCCAGGGCGCGGCGGCCCGTATCTGGCCGTCGGTCGGGCTTCCGCTGTTCGGCTCGCAGTACTTCAACACACCGCACGCGCTGTGCGAGCAGCAGGCACGCGAGCAGCTGGGCTGCCCCCGGTACGAGGAGTGCGTGCGCGAGGGCGCCCTGCTGGACCTGGACACGGCGACCGCACGGGCGCTGCGCCGCACCGGCGGCGGACCCGCCGCGCCGGCGCCGGGGCAGCGAGGCGCGCTGCGGATCGCGACTCCGCGTACGCGGCAGCCCGCCGTCTCCCCACCGCGAGCGGCGGCGGGGAGACGGCGGGCTGAGGAGTGCGGTGCTACGGCCGGATCAGCGGGCGTAGTACTCGACGACCAACTGCTCGTCGCAGATGACCGGGATCTCCTTGCGGTTCGGCTCACGGTCCAGGCGGAACGCGAGCGCCGGGAGGTTGACCTCCAGGTAGCGCGGGGTCTCGCCGTCCGTGTCGTAGCCGCCGGCCTTGGCGACCTGGAACGGGTGCTTCTCGCGGCTGCGCTCGCGGACCATGACCACGTCGTCCGGGCGGACCCGGTAGGAGGGCTTGTCGACCTTGCGGCCGTTGACCTCGATGTGGCCGTGGACGACCATCTGGCGCGACTGGTAGACGGTCCGGGCGATGCCCGACCGCAGGACGAGCGCGTCCAGGCGGCGCTCAAGCTCGATGATCAGGGCTTCGCCCGTCTTGCTGTTGACCTTCCGAGCGCGGTCATAGGCACGGGCCATCTGGCGTTCGCTGATGTCGTACTGGGCGCGCAGGCGCTGCTTCTCCAGCAGGCGGACCTTGTAGTCGCTGGTGCCCTTGCGACCGCGACCGTGCTCGCCGGGCGGGTAGGGGCGTGCCTCGAAGTACTTGACTGCCTTCGGGGTCAGCGCGATGCCGAGTGCACGCGACTTCTTGACCTTGGGACGCGACTGGTTCACGTGGAACGGACCTCCGTGTAAGTTAGGTGAGGCTTACCTTAGCGGAGGAGAACGCATGTTTCGACCTGGGATCCCCCTACCCAGCACCGGTCGCAGCGCCGAATCGGCGGCACCTGATGCTGGGGCGAGTCAGCCGCGCCCCGAAGAAGACGCTCAGCAGCCCACGGCCGCCGAGCGCGTACGTACCCTCGTGGAATCCAACGGTACGGCTTCGTTGACCATTCCCGGCATCGAGGAACCGGACGAACCGGGCGCCGGCTCGCCCGCCGCCCGCACCGTGATGCCCGACGGAGACGTGTTGCTGCTGGTGCCGGGCGACTCATTGACAGCGCGGGCCGCCGTCAACGCGCGGGACGACGAGCTGACCGCCGTGATGGAGATCACGGACGTCGCTCCGGTCTCGGTGCCGCATCGCATCCGCGGCCACGCCTGGGTCGCGGGCTGGCTGACGCCGGTCCCCGACGCGGAGCGCGCCGCCTGCGCGATGCTGCTCGCCGAGCGGCAGCCGGTCGGCGGCCTGCTCGACGCGAGCGGCGGCCCCGGCATCGGCGGTCCCGGCATCGGCGGCCCCGGCATCGGCGGTCCCGGCGACGAGAGCGTGCTCGGCGGCCGGGGACGGCCGCCGTGGATACTGCTGCGGCTGGAGGTCGGCGAGGCCTGGGTGGACGACCTCTGGGGCGCCTCCTCCGTCGAACCGGACGAATTCGTGGCGGCGGCCTGCGACCCGCTGGTGGCGCACGAGGCGGAGCTGTTGCAGCACCTGCACTCGGCGCACGCCGAGCAGGTCAACAGCCTGTGCGCGCTGCTGGGCGAGCGGGCGGGCGGCTCCTGCGGAGTGCGCGAGCAGGCCGTGCCGGTCGCGCTGGACCGCTTCGGGCTGCGCATCCGCTTCACCGACGGCGACCAGCGGTCCTTCGACGCGCGCTTCGACTTCCCTGAGCCGGTGCGCGACGTCGCGGAGCTGCGCCGGGCGATGCACTCGCTCTTCGAGGCGGCGATCGAGTAGCGAGCGCCGCCGGGACGCGGCGCGCCGGGATGTCGTACGCCGAAGTGTCGTACGCCGGGACGCCGCGCGCCGGGTGTCATACGCCGGGGCGCCGTACGGGCCGCAGCGCGACGGGCCGGGACACTCGCGCCGGATCATCCACGCCGGGTCGCTCCGGCGGCGCGCCAGGTCCCTTCGACGGCCCGCCAGGTCACTTCGACGGCGGGGAACCGCCTTCGGCGCGGCCCGCCAACCGCTCCCTGACCCGGTCCAGGACCTCGGCGTAGCGGGCTTCCGCGCCGTGCCGGGTGGGCTCGTAGTAGCGCTTTCCGTGCACCTCGTCCGGGGCGTACTGCTGGGCGGCGATACCGCCCGGCAGGTCGTGCGGGTACTGGTAGCCCTGGGCGTGGCCGAGCTTCGCGGCGCCCTTGTAGTGCCCGTCGCGCAGATGCGCGGGCACCGGGCCGGCCAGTCCGGCCCGTACGTCGGCGAGGGCCGCGTCGATCGCTTTGTAGGCGGCGTTGGACTTCGGCGCGAGGGCCAGCGCGACGGTCGCCTGGCCGAGCGCTATGCGCGCTTCGGGGAAGCCGATCAGCGCGACGGCCTGGGCCGCGGCGACCGCTGTCTGCAACGCCGTCGGGTCGGCCATGCCGATGTCCTCGCTGGCCGAGATCATCAGCCGCCGGGCGATGAAGCGCGGGTCCTCGCCCGCTTCGATCATGCGGGCGAGGTAGTGCAGCGCGGCGTCCACATCCGAGCCGCGGATGGACTTGATGAGCGCGCTCGCGACGTCGTAGTGCTGGTCGCCGTCGCGGTCGTACTTCACCGCCGCCCGGTCGACCGCTTCCTCCAGCGACTCCAGGCTGACCATGCTCTCGCCCTTGGCGATGGCCGATCCCGCCCCGGCCTCCAGGGCGGTGAGCGCGCGGCGGGCGTCGCCGCCGGCGATCCGCAGCAGATGTTTCTCGGCGTCCTCGGGGAGTGTGACCGCGCCGCCGAGGCCGCGCTCGTGTGCGACGGCGCGGCTCAGCAGGCCGCGCAGGTCGTCGTCGGTCAGCGATTCGAGGGTGAGCAGCAGCGACCGGGACAGCAGCGGCGAGATGATCGAGAAGTACGGGTTCTCGGTGGTCGCCGCGATCAGGGTGACCCAGCGGTTCTCGACGGCGGGCAGCAGGGAGTCCTGCTGGGCCTTGCTGAAGCGGTGGATCTCGTCGAGGAACAGCACCGTCTCATGGCCGTATCCGCCGGCCTGGCGGCGGGCGCTGTCGATGACGGCCCGCACTTCCTTCACTCCGGCCGTGATGGCCGAGAGCTCGACGAACCGCCTCTTGGTGGCATGGCTGACGACATGCGCGAGCGTCGTCTTCCCGGTGCCCGGCGGGCCCCAGAGGATGACGGACGAGGGGCCCGTCGGGCCTCCGTCGCCCTCGCCCACCAGCCGGCGCAGCGGCGAGCCCGGCCGCAGCAGATGCTGCTGGCCGACGACTTCGTCGAGAGTGCGCGGTCGCATCCGGACGGCCAGCGGACTGCCCGCCGGGTCTTTCGCCTGACGGTCGTCCGCGGCTGCGGTGAAGAGATCGGGTTCCACGCCGAAAGCCTATGCCAGGCCACCGACAGCGCCGCGGGCCACCGGATCAGCTGGGCTGGCCGCCGGTCCAGAACCACCACCAGTGGGTGAGGATCAGCATGCCGATGATGCCGATCCAGAGCACCGGCGGCACCCAGTGGAACTCCGCCAGACCGCGCCGCAGCCATCCCGGCGCCGGGATGATCCGGTGCTTGATGTTGTGCACGGTGACGTAGCAGAACATCACGATGGTGGCGACCCAGGCGAGGCAGCACCACAGGCAGAGCGAGCTGATGCTGTAGAGCGACTGGTACTGCAGCCAGGTGCAGAATCCGACGCCGAAGAGCATGCCGGCGTTGAGCCCGAGCCAGAACCAGCCGCGGTAGCGGGCGCCCGCGAGCAGGCCCATGCCGACGCAGATCACGATGCCGTAGGCGACCAGGCCCATCATCGGGTTCGGGAATCCGAACGCCTCGGCCTGCTCGCTCTCCATGATGTTGCCGCAGGAGACGATCGGGTTGAGGCTGCAACCGGGAGTGAAGTGGCCTCCGCCGGCCTTGGCTTCGAGGATCTTGTTCTTGTCAATGGTGATGACCCAGGCGGCGAGAAGCCCCATCGCGCCGGTGATCACCAGCAGCAGGGCCAGCGCCCGGCTGCCGCCGACCGCTCCGCGGACGCCCGGCCCGTCCTCGTCCGTGGACACGTCGTCAAGCGCTGTCATCGTCATATCGCCGTTCCGTCGCTCCCGATTGGATGTGCCCCGCGGGGGCACTGACATTCTGCCGCAGTGGTAGCGGTCACAGGACCGCATATCCGGATGAGCCGCACGAGCACGGCCATCCTTTCGTGTCCGGCGTTCGAGGACCATAAGCACGACCGCACGGCCGTTCCCCTTTCCGGCCATATCCGCCTCTGGAAGGGGGACATGGAGGAGGGGAACACGTACGAGAGGGGCCCGGCCGGTGGG
>NZ_JAYMZR010000006.1:105545-140827 GCF_035828615.1 Streptomyces sp. H27-D2
GTGCGTACACCGGCCGGGCCCCTCTCGTACTCATACGAATCCGCGTCGCGCGAATCCCCTCGCGCGCGTCCGCTCAGCCGAGCTTGTTCCGCACGGCCTCGACGATCGTGTCCAGGGCGACCGGGCCCTGCTCGCCGATGTCGAGATCCTTGATCTGGACGACGCCCTCAGCCAGGTCCCGCTCGCCCGCGATGATCGCCAGCCGCGCTCCGGACCTGCCGGCCGACTTCATCGCGTTCTTCAGGCCCTTGCCGCCGTACGCGAAGTCGGTGGCGACGCCGGCCCGGCGCAGCTCGGTGACCACGCCGAACAGCACCCGGCGGGCTTCCTCGCCGAGCGGCACCGCGAAGACCTGCGTGGCGGCGGGCAGTTCGAGCTCGACGCCCTCGGCCTTGAGCGCCAGCACGGTGCGGTCGACGCCGAGCGCCCAGCCGACGGACGGCAGCTCGGGGCCGCCGATCATCTCGGAGAGGCCGTCGTAGCGGCCGCCGCCGCCCACAGCGGACTGCGAGCCGAGCCCGTCGTGCACGAACTCGAAGGTGGTGCGGGTGTAATAGTCCAGGCCGCGCACCAGCTTCTCGTCGTCCTCGAAGACGATGCCCGCCGCGGTCAGCAGCTCGCGCACCTCCTCGTGGTACGCCTTGCACGCCGCGCAGAGGTGATCGCGCATCATCGGCGCACCGACGAGCTGCTTCTGCACCGTGTCGCGCTTGTCGTCGAGCACCCGCATCGGGTTGATCTCGGCCCGGCGCAGCGTCTCCTCGTCGAGGTCGAGACCGCGCAGGAACTCCTGGAGGACGGCCCGGTAGGCGGGGCGGCACTCCTTGTCGCCCAGCGAGTTGAGCAGCAGCCGGAAGTTCCGCAGGCCCAGCGAGCGGTAGGCGTCGACGGCCAGGATGATCAGCTCGGCGTCCAGCGCCGGGTCCTCGGCGCCGATGGCCTCGGCGCCGACCTGTGAGAAGTGCCGGAAGCGGCCGGCCTGCGGACGCTCGTAGCGGTAGTACGAGCCGGAGTACCAGAGCTTGACAGGGAGGTTGCCGCTCTTGTGCAGGTTGGCCTGGAGGGCCGCGCGCAGCACGGAGGCGGTGCCCTCGGGGCGCAGCGCGAGCTGGTCGCCGCCCTTGGTGGTGAGGGTGTACATCTCCTTGGTGACGATGTCGGTGGACTCGCCGACGCCGCGGGAGAACAGCTCCACGTTCTCGAAGCCGGGGGTCTCGACATAGCCGTAGCCGGCCCGGCGCAGCGGCGCGGAGATGGCCTCGCGCACCGCGAGGAAGGTGGCGGAGTCCGGCGGGATCAGGTCGTACGTGCCCTTGGGGGCATTGAAGGTGCTCACGGGAAGAGTCGTCACATTCCTCGTCGCGGAGCGGCGGGGTCGCCGGCTCCGAGGCCGTTCGCCGCCACGTCCCGCAGGTACGGGTTCGCGGCGCGTTCGCGGCCGATGGTCGTCTGGGCGCCGTGGCCGGACAGCACCACGGTCGAGTCGTCGAGCGGCAGGCACACGCGGGCCAGCGATTCGAGCATCTCGGCGTGGTCGCCGCCGGGCAGGTCGGTGCGTCCGATGGAGCCGGCGAAGAGCAGGTCGCCCGAGAAGAACACCGGCGGAACGTCAGGGTTCTCGGGCATCCTGAAGGTCACCGACCCCTTCGTATGGCCCGGCGCATGCGCGACGGAGAAGTCCATCCCGGCCAGCCGGAGCGCGGCGCCGTCGGTGAGTTCCCGGACGTCGTCCGGCTCCCCGACGGTCAGCTCGCCCATCAGCGGCTGTCCGATGGAGCGGCCCAGCGCCTTCTCGGGGTCGCTCATCATGTAGCGGTCCGAGGGGTGGATCCAGGCCGGTACGTCATGCGCGCCGCACACCGGGACGACCGAGGCGACATGGTCGATGTGGCCGTGGGTGAGGATGACGGCGACGGGCTTGAGCCGGTGTTTGGCGAGTGTCTCCTCGACGCCCTGGGTCGCCTGGTGACCCGGGTCGATGATCACGCACTCTTCGCCTGCGGCGGGGGCGACCAGATAGCAATTGGTTCCCCAGGCCCCGGCGGGAAACCCAGCAATGAGCACGATCGTCCTTCGAGTCGTTTGAGTCGTCCGGCAGAAGATTTCGGCTGATCCGAAGCTTACCGGCGGCCCCTACCGGGCCGCGAACCCGTATACGGTACGGCCCAAGCTCTGGACATTCACACTTCAGGACAGTCACACGGACGACACGGCAATCCGAGACGGCAATAGGAGACGACCCGGTGGTCAACAACGAGCAGCGGCGGCGGCAGCTGGCCCGGGAGAAGTTCGAGCGGCAGCAGCGGCGCAGGGCGCAAGCCCGCAGCAAGGCCCGGCGGCGCAACGCGGTGCTCGCTTCCGGCCTGGTCCTGCTGCTGGCGGCGGGCGCGACGGCGTACGCGGCGGGCGGCCTGGGCGGCGGCGACGAGAAGGCCGGTGCGGACGCGGCGCCGAGCGCTTCGCCGGGCAAGGCCCCCGACCCCTGCGCGAAGCCCGCGCCCGGCGCCCCGAAGAACCTCCAGTGGAAGAAGGAGCCGGCGCTCACCATCGACACGTCGGCTTCCTACACCATGGAGCTGCGGACGACCTGCGGCGACATTACGCTCGGCCTGGACGCCGACAAGGCGCCGCGCACCGTGAACTCCTTCAACTTCCTCGCGGGCAAGGGGTACTTCGACCACACCAAGTGCCACCGGCTGACGAGCGGCGGCGTCTTCGTGTTGCAGTGCGGCGACCCGAAGGGCACCGGCGCGGGCGACCCCGGCTACACGATCCCGGACGAGAACCTCAAGGACCCCAAACTCAGCAAGAAGATCTACCCGGCGGGCACCGTCGCGATGGCGAACCGCTACGACGCGAAGAACAAGAAGAACCGGAACAGCGGCGGCAGCCAGTTCTTCCTGGTGTACCAGGACAGCCAGTTGCCACCCGACTACACCCCGTTCGGGACCATCGACGGCGGCAAGGACGCGCTGAAGAAGATCGTCGACGCGGGGGCGGAGGCACAGGATCAGCAGACCGGGAACACCGCGCCGAACGCCACCGTTGTGATCAACAAGGCGGTCGTGAAGAAGTCTTGACCCGTGGATCCCGCGCGGTGCGCGATAAGTTGGGCCGTGCGGGATTTCGGTCGTACGGGATACGGACAGCCGGGCCGCCGGTCGCCTATCTTGGCGTTGTGTACTGTGCCCGCGCCGACGGCCGACACCCCTGTGACCGTTGACGTACGCGTGAGCGGCGCCGGAGCACATTCGTCGGACCGGTCCGGGCGCGGCCCGGCCGGAAGAAACTGTGGACGATGCCCGCGGGCCCCGCGCCCGTCCGGGCATCAGTGGAGGAGGCGCTGTGACCAGCGACCCGTGGGGCCGCGTCGATGAGACGGGGACCGTGTACGTGCGTACGGCCGAGGGCGAGCAAGTCGTCGGATCGTGGCAGGCGGGATCTCCGGAGGAGGCCCTCGCCTACTTCGAGCGCAAGTACGACGGCCTGGTCGTCGAGATCGGTCTCCTCGAACGTCGGGTGAAGACCACCGACCTGTCGACGAAGGACGCGACGACCGCCATCGACCATCTGCGCGAGCAGCTCGTCCAGCACCACGCGGTCGGCGACCTGGACGCGCTCAGCAAGCGGCTGGACGCCCTGGTGGCCACCGTCGAGTCGCGCCGCGAGGAGCGCAAGGCGGCCAAGGCCAAGCAGTCGGACGAGGCCCGCGGCGCGAAGGAAGCCCTGGTCACCGAGGCCGAGGAGCTCGCCGTCAGCGAGCAGTGGCGGTCGGCCGGCGAGCGGCTGCGCGCCCTGGTCGACATCTGGAAAGGGCTGCCGCGCCTCGACCGGAAGGCCGACGACGAGCTGTGGCACCGCTTCTCGCACGCCCGCTCGGCGTTCTCCAAGCGCCGCAAGGCGCACTTCGCCTCGCTCGACGCGCAGCGCGAGGACGCCCGCAAGGTCAAGGAGAAGCTGGTCGCGGAAGCCGAGGCGCTCTCCGCCTCCACCGACTGGGGCCCGACCGCCGCCCGCTACCGCGACCTGATGACGGACTGGAAGGCGGCCGGGCGCGCCCAGCGCGAGGCCGAGGACGACCTGTGGAACCGCTTCCGCGGCGCCCAGGACGTCTTCTTCCAGGCCCGCGGTGAGGTCTTCGCCGAGCGCGACGCCGAGCAGGCCGAGAACCTCACCCGCAAGGAGGAGCTGGTCGCCGAGGCGGAGAAGCTGCTGCCGGTCACGGACCTGAAGGCGGCCCGCGCCGCCTTCCGCTCGATCAACGAGCGCTGGGAGGCCGTCGGGCATGTCCCGCGCGACGCCCGGCCGAAGATCGAGGGCCGGATGCACACGGTCGAGCGGGCGCTCCAGGACTCCGAGGAGACCGAGTGGAAGCGCACGAACCCGGAGGCGCGGGCCCGCGCGGCGGGTCTGACCGGTCAGTTGCAGGACGCCGTCGACAAGCTGCGCTCCCAGGTGGACGTGGCCCGCGCGGGCGGCAACAACTCCAAGGCCGACAAGCTCGCCCGTGAGCTGGAGGGCCGGCAGGCGCTGCTGGACCAGGCGCTCAAGGGACTTGAGGAGTTCGGCGGCTGACACAGCCGGATCGACAGCCCGATCGCATGACGAAGGGGGCTCCCGTACGTGATGTACGGGAGCCCCCTTTCGTCTGCGCCGTTACGGGACGGCGGGCGTTACGCGCGGCGGCTTACGGGCGGCGGGCCGAGGTGACGCGGTAGACGTCGTAGACGCCCTCGACACCGCGTACCGCCTTGAGCACGTGCCCCAGGTGCTTGGGGTCGCCCATCTCGAAGGTGAAGCGCGAGGTGGCGACCCGGTCCCGGGAGGTCTGCACGGCGGCGGACAGGATGTTGACGTGCTGGTCGGACAGCACCCGGGTGACGTCCGAGAGCAGCCGCGACCGGTCCAGCGCCTCCACCTGGATGGCGACCAGGAAGACGGACGACTGGGTGGGCGCCCATTCGACTTCGAGGATGCGCTCCGGCTGCTGCGAGAGCGAGTCCACGTTGACGCAGTCCGCCCGGTGCACCGAGACGCCGCTGCCGCGGGTCACGAAGCCGATGATGGGGTCGCCCGGCACCGGCGTACAACAGCGCGCCAGCTTGACCCATACGTCGTCGACGCCCTTGACGACCACGCCCGGGTCGGTGGTGGTGCGCCGCTTGGTGTTGCGCAGCGGGGTGGTCTCGGCGATGTCCTCGGAGGCCGCGTCCTCGCCGCCGACCGCCTGGACCAGCTTCTGCACCACGGACTGGGCGGTGACATGGCTTTCGCCGATCGCCGCGTAGAGCGCCGAGATGTCGGGGTAGCGCATCTCGTGCGCGAGGGTGACCAGCGAGTCGCCGGTGAGGATGCGCTGGATCGGCAGGTTCTGCTTGCGCATGGCCCGCGCGATGGCGTCCTTGCCCTGCTCGATGGCCTCGTCGCGGCGCTCCTTGGAGAACCAGGCGCGGATCTTGTTGCGGGCCCGCGGCGACTTGACGAAGCCCAGCCAGTCGCGGGACGGGGCCGCGCCGGGCGCCTTGGAGGTGAAGACCTCCACCAAGTCGCCGTTGTCCAGGGTGGATTCGAGCGGGACGAGCCGGCCGTTGACCCGTGCCCCTATCGTCCGGTGGCCCACCTCGGTGTGCACCGCGTACGCGAAGTCGACGGGGGTCGCGCCCGCCGGAAGCGCTATGACGTCGCCCTTCGGCGTGAAGACGAAGACCTCGTTGCGGGACAGGTCGAAGCGCAGCGAGTCGAGGAACTCGCTCGGGTCCTCGGTCTCCTTCTGCCAGTCGAGCAACTGCCGCAGCCACGCCATGTCGTTGACGGTGTCCTGGCGGCCCCCGGTGCCGACGCCCTTGGGCGCGTCGGTGCGCACCTTGGAGGCGCCCGCGACGGCTTCCTGCTTGTACTTCCAGTGCGCGGCGATGCCGTACTCGGCGCGGCGGTGCATGTCGAAGGTGCGGATCTGGAGTTCGACCGGTTTGCCGTTGGGCCCTATGACCGTCGTGTGCAGCGACTGGTACATGTTGAACTTGGGCATCGCGATGTAGTCCTTGAACCGCCCCGGCACCGGGTTCCACCGGGCGTGCACGGTGCCGAGCGCCGCGTAGCAGTCGCGGACGGTGTCGACGAGGACGCGGATGCCCACCAGGTCGTAGATCTCGGCGAAGTCCCGGCCTCGCACGATCATCTTCTGGTAGACGGAGTAGTAGTGCTTCGGGCGGCCGGTGACGGTCGCCTTGATCCGGGCGGCGCGCAGGTCGGACTGAACCTCGTCGGTGACGACGGCGAGGTACTCGTCGCGCTTGGGCGCCCGCTCGGCGACGAGCCGCACGATCTCGTCGTACATCTTGGGGTAGAGGATCGCGAAGGCGAGGTCCTCCAGCTCCCACTTGATGGTGTTCATTCCCAGCCGGTGCGCCAGCGGGGCGTAGATCTCCAGCGTCTCGCGGGCCTTCTTCTCCTGCTTCTCCCGCTTGAGGTAGCGCATCGTGCGCATGTTGTGCAGCCGGTCGGCGAGCTTGATGACCAGGACGCGCGGGTCCTTGGCCATGGCGACGACCATCTTGCGCACGGTCTCGGCCTGCGCGGCCTCGCCGAATTTCACCTTGTCGAGCTTGGTGACGCCGTCGACCAGCAGCGCGACCTGGTCGCCGAAGTCGCGGCGCAGCGTCTCCAGGCCGTACTCGGTGTCCTCGACGGTGTCGTGCAGCAGCCCGGCCATCAGCGTCGCCGGGTCCATGCCCAGCTCGGCGAGGATCGTGGTCACCGCGAGCGGGTGGGTGATGTACGGGTCGCCGCTCTTGCGCTTCTGGCCGCGGTGCCAGCGCTCGGCGACCTGGTAGGCGCGCTCGATCTGACGCAGCGTGGACGCCTCGGCCTTGGGGTCGTTGCCGCGCACGATGCGCAGCAACGGCTCCAGGACGGGGTGGTACGGGCTGGAGCGCGGCACGCCGAGCCGGGCGAGGCGGGCGCGGACCCGGTTGGAGGAGCCGGTGCGCCCGCTGCCGGCCGGCGGGGCGGGGCGGGCCGGGGAGAGCGCGGCCGTCCCGTTCGCCGGGCCGGTCACCTTGTCGGCGGGGGGTGTCGCGGGAGCCGTCGCGGCGGGTGTACCGGTGAGCGCCGTCGCACCGTTGGGCCGGCCGGCGGGCGGCGGCTTCGACTCGGCCTTCGCGTCGGCGCTCGTGTCAGCCTTCGCGTCGGCGCTCGTGTCAGCCTTCGCGTCGGCGCTCGTGTCGGCCTTCGCGTCGGCTGCGGGCTTCGCGTCGGCCGCGGCGGCGGGACCGGGCTTGGGGCCGGGCTTCGGCTTCGCCGCGTCGTCGCTGCTGTTCGCAGGCGCGTCGGAGGCCGCCGCGGCCTCGGCAGTCGGCTCGTCCGGTTGCGCGGCGGTGAGCGGCTGGGCCTCGTCTGGCAAGAGCACTCCTCAAGTGAGTCCGGATCGCAAGACCGCAAACGGATCAGGAGGCCATGATATCGGTCTCGACACCACTGCACTCCCGCTGACCGTCGGCGATACACAACGGAGAAAGAGCACCCGGTTCGATTCCGGGTGCTCTTTCTCTACGACCCCTCTAACGCGGAGGGATACTTTGCCCTACCCAGCACTGCCCGTCCGTGATTAGCGACTCCAGCGAGCGGCATCTCTCGACCCTCCACACGGAAGCCTGCACAGTTGACGAGAATTAAGCTGCTGCCTCAGATAGGGAGAAGACCGAAACTCTCGACTAGTGCTTCCACGTCACGAAAGAAAAGCCCTTCATCTTGAGCTGCGGCGTTGACGCCACCTTGCCCCACGGGACGATGACATGGCCGGACCCGCCACAGCCAGCGTTGTACCACTTTGCCTTGTGGTTCCGGCCATGGTAGCCAAGCACCTTGACACAAGGGCCCCCCCGGAGGGCCGTCCATTTGTAGCCCACCCTGACCCGAGCGTTGTTGCCTATGACGCCGCAGTTCGACGTGGTCGGAGGGCTCCACCTGCCAGGCAGGCCTCCCCCCGCACTGCCACAGGACCTGCTCGCGTCGACCACAATGCTGGCCGACGAGGCGTTCCCAGCCTTTGAGGGTGCCGCCTGCACCGGAGTGACGGTGAGCCCGACTGCCGCAACGGCAACGAGCGAAACTACCCCCGTAGTGACCCTACGTGAAACTGTCATGCAATTCCCCCACTTTGTAATGCCTTGGTCAAAGGCTTTCGCTGTGATCTAACCACGAGACCACTGCCCCTGACCAGGTGATTGAGCGACCAGTTGATTCTTGCTTGACGTCGTCACTCCACAGTGCGGCGTTGGTGGCCAGAGCCGGATGACGTCGCGAATGAGCCAGGCCACCTTGCGCAAGCGTTTTTTGCAGCCGGACTGCTGGGGCAGATACGGGAACAGGTGCCGCAGGTGGGAACGGGTGTGAGGCAGCCAGCGGGCCTCGGAGATGAGGTTCTCCGTACGGTCCGAACCACAAGAGGAGGGTGCCCTGGACACTCCCAGGACACCCAAATCATTGTCGTACACCAGGCATCAGACCGTGATCAGGGCCTCCAGCGGAGCGCCCGCGAGCGAGCGCTCGAGCCGCTGTCGGCCGGCGAGGAAGCCGAGCTCCAGGAGCACGGACACCCCGGCGACCTCGGCCCCGGCCCGCCGGATGAGGTCCAGCGAGGCTTCGGCGGTGCCGCCGGTGGCGAGCACGTCGTCGATCACCATCACCCGGTCGCCCGCGCGCAGGTCCTCGGCGTGCACCTCGATCTCGGCGCTGCCGTACTCCAGCTCGTACGTCTGCGACAGCGTCGCGCCGGGCAGCTTGCCCGCCTTGCGCACGGGTACGAAGCCGAGCCCGGCCCGGACGGCGGCCGGTGCGGCCAGGATGAAGCCGCGGGCCTCCAGACCGACGATCTTGCTGGCCCCGTGCCGCACGCAGAGCTCCGCCAGCGCCTCGGTGAGCGCGCCGAAGGCGACCGGATCGGCGAGCAGCGGGGTGATGTCCTTGAACATCACCCCGGGCTCGGGATAGTCCGGTACATCGCGGATGCGGTCGAGCAGCAGTCCGCGCAGCTCGTCGGTGGCGGTCATCGGCGCTTGCCGGAGGGGCGGCCCCGGCCGCGGGCCCGGGACGCGGGCTGGCTGCGGGTGCCCGTGGTGCCGGCGGTGGCCGCGCCCCGCGAGTCGCCGCCGTAGCCGGACTCGTCATCGTCGTCGCGCTCGGTGGTCTCGTCCGGCTCGAACTCCATCTCGGGCGCGCCCTTGGCCTCGGCGGCGGCGCGCTTGGCGAGCACCCGCTTGGTCAGGGCCCGCATCTGCGGCTCGCGCTCCTTGAAGTCGACGACCAGCGGGGTCGCGATGAAGATCGAGGAGTACGCGCCGGCCGCGAGGCCGACGAACAGCGCGAGCGAGATGTCGTTGAGCATGCCCGCGCCGAGGAAACCGCCACCGATGAAGAGCAGCGCGGCGACCGGCATCAGCGCCACGATCGTGGTGTTGATGGACCGCACCAGGGTGCCGTTGAGGCTGCGGTTGGCGAACTCGCTGTACGTGGAGCGGGACTGTTTGGTGATGCCCCGGGTGCTCTCCTTGAGGCCGTCGAAGACCACGACGGTGTCGTACAGGGAGTAACCGAGGATCGTGAGCAGACCGATCACCGTGCCGGGAGTGACCTCGAAGCCGACCAGCGCGTAGATGCCGACCGTGATGGAGAGGTCGTGGATGAGCGAGATCAGGGCCGCGATCGCCATCCGCAACTCGAAGGCGATGGCCAGATAGATCACCACCAGGACCATGAAGATCGCCAGGCCCAGCCAGGCCTTGCTGGCGACCTCCTCGCCCCAGCTCGGTCCGACCAGCTGGGTGTTGATCTCCGAGGTCTTCATGTCCAGGTCGCTCGCGAGCTTCTCCTGGACCTTCACGGACTGCTTGGTGTCGAGCTCGCTGATCTGGATGCGCAGCGTGCCGTTGCCGAGCTTCTGCACGAGGGCCGGGTGGCTGGACGCCTCTTCGGCCTTCACCCGCGCGTGCGTCTCCGAGATGCTCGTCTTGGGGGTGGTGAAGACCGCGCCGCCGGAGAACTCGATGCCCATGTTCAGGCCGCGCACCCCCAGGCCGACGATGGCCGTGATGGTGATCAGGATCGAGATCGCGTACCAGATCTTGCGCTTGCCGACGAAGTCGTAGCCGACTTCACCGCGGTAGAGCCTGGCGCCGAGGCTGCCGAGTCGCGACATCTCACGCCTCCTTCGGGTCGACGGGGGCGGCGGAACGGCTGCGGCGCAGCGGCGGCTTGGCGCCGAGGCGCTTGGGGTCGAGGCCGGACCACGGGTTTCCCGAGCTGAAGAACTTCGTCCGGGCCAGCAGGGTCATCAACGGCTTGGTGAACAGGAAGACCACCACGACGTCGAGGAGCGTGGTCAGGCCGAGGGTGAACGCGAAGCCCTGCACCTTGCCGACCGTGACCACGAAGAGCACCGCGGCGGCGAGGAACGACACGAAGTCGGACACCAGGATGGTGCGCCGGGCGCGCGGCCAGCCCCGCTCGACGGCCGGACGGAGCGTGCGGCCCTCGCGGACCTCATCGCGGATGCGTTCGAAGTAGACGATGAACGAGTCCGCGGTGATGCCGATCGCGACGATCGCACCGCACACAGCGGGCAGGTTCAGCGCGAACCCGATCCCCTTGCCCAGCAACGTCATGATCGTGTACGTGAGGATCGCGGAGACCCCGAGGCTGGCGATGGCGACCATGGCCAGACCGCGGTAGTAGGCGACCAGGTAGATGATCACCAGGGCGAGGCCGATGGCGCCGGCGATGAGGCCGGCTTGCAGCTGCTCGCCGCCGAGCGCGGCGGAGACGGTGGTCTCGTCGACGACGTCGAAGGTGAGCGGCAGCGCGCCGTACGACAGGACGTTGGCGAGATCCCCGGCGCTCTTCTGCGTGAAGCTGCCCGAGATGGTCGCGCTGCCGCCGGCGATGGCTGTGTTGACGGACGGGTCGGAGACGACTTCGCCGTCGAGCACGATCGCGAACTGGTTCTGCGGGGGCTGCTGGGTCGCGAGCTTCCCGGTGACGTCGGCGAACTTCTTGCCGCCGCCGGAGGTGAAGTTCAGTTCGACGATCCACGCGCCACTCTTCGGGTCGATAATCGCCTTCGCACCATCGACGTCTGTGCCCTCGATCTGGACCGGCCCGAGCACGTACTTCGCCGTGCCGTCGTCCTTGCAGGCCAAGGTGGGCTTGCCCGCCGTGGCGCCTTCGGCTGCCTTGACGCGCGCGGCCGGCTTGGAGCAGTCCAGCGCTTCGAGCTTCTTCTGCAGCGCCGGCGGCACGGTGGCGGCGCCGGGTTGCGGCGCCTCAGGCGAGGGCGGCGGGGTGCTGGCCTTCGGCGAGGGGGCCGCGTCGGCCTTCAGGCCGTCGGTGACCGCGCGTCCCTGGGTGGTGGCACTGGCGCTCGGCGTCGCGGAGTCGGTGGACTTGTCGCCACTGTTCCCGCTGTCGGCCTTGTCACCGGCCGGGGGCTTGTTCTGCCCCTTCTTGCCGCCGGGCGTCGGACTGTCCGACGGTTTCGGGGTGGCAGGGGTGTTGGGCACCACCGTGATGAGCGGGCGGAAGTTCAGCTTCGCCGTGGTGCCGACCTGCTGCCTGGCCTGCTTCGCGTCCGTCCCCTTGGGGATGTTCACGATGATGTGCGAGGCGCCCTGCGTCTGTACCTCGGCCTCCGAGACACCGAGGCCGTTGACCCGTCGGTTGATGATCGCGACGGCGGTGTTCATGTTGGTCTCGTTGATCGCGTTGGGCTTGCCCGGCTCGTTCTTCGCCTCCAGCGTGAAGCTGGTGCCGCCCGCGAGGTCGATTCCCAGACGCGGCTTGGTCTGTCCGGAGAGGAACATCCCCCCGGTCAGCGCCACCATGGCGATCAGGATCAGAACCAGGGCGCGCACTGGCCTGCCCTGGGCCCCGGAGGACCTACGGCCCTTCTTCGGTGCTGCCACCTTCTCGTATCTCCCTGTCCAACCGCCCCGCGAAGGGTGTGTGCCGGGCGGCCACGAAGTGTTATGGGGACGTACCCCCGCCGGAGCCTAGACCGTCCCGGATACCGCGGGACAGCGCACGGTGAGCGTCGTCGACCGCGAGCTCCGCGGAGGGTGGGACGTCACCGGGCGTACCGCGGCCCGGGTAGGACTACTTCGCGTCGGTGTCGCCGTCCTTGCCGTCCTGCTTGGCGTCCTGCTTGGCGTCCTTCGCGGTGTCCTTCTCGGTGTCCTTCTCAGCGACCTTGGGCTCCGCTTCGTCGACGGCCGGCGTCTCGGACTTGCCGAGGTCGATCTTGCCGTCGGTGGCGGTCTCGTCACCGGGCTCGTCGGCCGCGGTCAGCGAGGAGGCGTCGTTCGGGACGAGCGGCTCGTCGAGCTTGAGGTCGCTGTCCGGGTCGACGCCGTGGACGATGCGGTTGTACTCGGCGTCGTCCAGGACGGTGCCGATGGAGTTCTTCGCGTAGATGGCGTGCACGCCCGGTGCGATCTCGAGGTGGACCGAGTCGTCGTGAACCTCCTTGACGGTGGCGTACATGCCGCCGATCGTCCGCACGCCGGAGCCGGGCTGCATCTGGTTACGCATCTTCGCGGCCGCGCGCTGCTTGTTCTTGGCCGACCGGGTCATCAGGAACATGGCCCCGATGAGCACGATGAACGGGAGGAGAGTCACGATATTCACGGGGCGGAATTTCCTTCGCACGACCGCGCGTCTGCGGCCTGATATACGGGGGTGGGCATGCCGTCCTGAACGGGTGGCATCGGCGGAGTCTAAGCGAGTCCGTACCTATGGAACAACGCCCAGCATCGCACCGGGGTTCCTCGGACCGCGGCGCCCGCGCCCTCACGCCCCGAACAAGCCGCGCTGCCCGGCCCCGCCGCCCCCGGATTGCTGCGGCGGCACGAGTCCCAGGTGCGCCCAGGCGGCGGGGGTGGCGACCCGGCCCCTGGGGGTGCGGGCCAGCAGGCCCTCCCGTACCAGGAACGGCTCGGCGACCTCCTCGACCGTCTCGCGCTCCTCCCCCACCGCGACCGCAAGCGTGGACAGCCCCACCGGGCCGCCGCCGAACAGCTTGAGCAGCGCGCCGAGCACCGCGCGGTCCAGCCGGTCCAGGCCGCGGTGGTCCACCTCGTACACCTTCAGGGCATGCGTGGCGATCTCCAGGGTGACCACGCCGTCCGCCTTGACCTGGGCGTAGTCCCGCACCCGGCGCAGCAGCCGGTTGGCGATGCGCGGGGTGCCGCGGGAGCGGCCGGCGATCTCGGCCGCGCCGTCCGGCTCCATCTCGACGTCGAGCAGCCGGGCGGAGCGGTGCAGGACGCGCTCCAGCTCGGCCGGGGCGTAGAACTCCATGTGGCCGGTGAAGCCGAAGCGGTCGCGCAGCGGGGGCGGCAGCAGTCCGGCCCTGGTGGTGGCGCCGACCTGGGTGAAGGGCGGGAGTTCGAGCGGGATGGCGGTGGCGCCCGGCCCCTTGCCGACGATGACGTCGACCCGGAAGTCCTCCATCGCCATGTACAGCATCTCTTCGGCGGGCCGGGACATCCGGTGGATCTCGTCGAGGAAGAGCACCTCGCCCTCGGCGAGCGAGGAGAGGATGGCGGCGAGGTCGCCCGCGTGCTGGATGGCGGGGCCCGAGGTGATCCGGATCGGGGCGCCCATCTCGGCCGCGATGATCATCGAAAGGGTGGTCTTGCCGAGCCCGGGGGCGCCGGAGAGCAGTACGTGGTCGGCGGTGCCGCCGCGCTGACGGGCCGCGCGCAGCACCAGGTCCAGCTGCTCCCTGACGCGCTCCTGGCCGACGAACTCATCGAGGTCCTTGGGCCGCAGCGCGGCCTCGATGGCCTGGTCCTCGCCGTCGGCGACCGGGCCGACCAGTCGGTCGGCCGCGTCCTCGGGCTCCCCGGCCAGGTCCTCGGTGGTGGTCGGCGCGGTCTCGTCCCAGTTCATCGTCGGTCTCTCGGGTTGACGTCAGCGGGTGCGGTTGAGGGTCTGCAGGGCGGCCCTGAGCAGCGCGCCCACCTGGGGGGCCGTTCCCTGGGCGAGCGCGGCCTCGGCCTCGGGGGTGACGGCGGTGACGGCCTCGTCGGCCTCGCGGCCGGCGTACCCCAGGCCCACCAGGGCCGCGTGCAGCTGCTCGCGCCAGCCGGAGCTGACCGGCGAGAAGACGCCCGGGGCGGAGCCGACCGGTGCGCCGAGCCGGTCCTTGAGTTCGAGCAGCAGCCGCTGCGCGCCCTTCTTGCCGATGCCGGGGACGGCGGTCAGCGTCTTCTCGTCGCCCTGCGCGACGGCGATCCGCAGGGTGTCGGGCGAGTGCACCGCGAGCATCGCCTGGGCGAGCCGGGGGCCGACGCCGCTGGCGGTCAGCAGCAGTTCGAAGGTCTGCCGCTCGTCGTCGTCGGCGAAGCCGTAGAGGGTCAGGGAGTCCTCGCGGACGACGAGCGAGGTGGCGAGCTTGGCCCGCTGCCCGATGCGGAGCCCGGCGAGGGTGCCGGGGCTGCACTGGACGGCCATGCCGACGCCGCCGACCTCGACCACCGCGGAGTCCGGGGCGAGGGCGGCTACCGGGCCGGTGACGAAGGCGATCATGCGGTGCCCTTCGGGGTGCGCTGCGGGGTACGGACGGGAGCGGTGGCGGGACGGGCTGCCGTGCTGGTGTGCCGGCCCGTGGCGGCGCGGTGGGCCGCCACGGCCTGTTGCAGCCGGTTGGCGGCCGGGGCCCGCCAGATATGGCAGATGGCGAGCGCGAGGGCGTCCGCGGCGTCGGCCGGTCTGGGGGGCGCGTCGAGCCGGAGCAGCCGGGTGACCATCGCGCCGACCTGCGCCTTGTCGGCGCGGCCACTGCCGGTGACCGCCGCCTTGACCTCGCTGGGGGTGTGCAGCGCGACGGGCAGGCCGCGCCGGGCGGCGCAGAGCATGGCGACGGCGCTGGCCTGGGCGGTGCCCATCACGGTGGCCACGTTGTGCTGGCTGAACACGCGCTCGACGGCGACGCATTCGGGACGGTGCTCGTCGAGCCACTGCTCGATGCCGGCTTCGATCAGCACCAGGCGGTCGCCGATGTGGGCGTCCGCGGGGGTGCGGATGACGCCGACGCCGATCATGCGCAGCGGGCGGCCCGCGAGCCCGTCCACCACGCCGATGCCGCACCGGGTCAGGCCGGGGTCCACACCGAGCACGCGCACCGCCGCGCCACCCCTCTCCCCGTCCGTGGTTCGGTCATCTGTTCCTGGAGGCTATCGGCTCGGACTGACAATGCGGACGGGCCGACGGGTGTGTCCCGTCGGCCCGTTGCCACGACTGCCCGCTGACCAGCGATCAGGCGTCGACCTTGGCCATGACCTCGTCGGGGACGTCGAAGTTGGCGAAGACGTTCTGCACGTCGTCGCTGTCCTCCAGCGCGTCGATCAGCTTGAAGATCTTGCGCGCGCCGTCCTCGTCCAGCTCGACCTGCATGGTCGGCAGGAAGTTGGCGTCGGCCGAGTCGTAGTCGAGGCCGGCCTCCACCAGGGCGGTACGCACCGCGACCATGTCGGTGGCCTCGCTGACGACCTCGTAGGCCTCGCCGAGGTCGTTGACCTCCTCGGCGCCCGCGTCGAGCACCGCGCCGAGCACGTCGTCCTCGGACAGCCGGCTCTCGCCCTTGGGGACGATCACGACGCCCTTGCGGTTGAAGAGGTACGAAACGGAGCCGGGGTCGGCCATCGAGCCGCCGTTGCGGGTCATCGCGACGCGGACGTCGGAGGCCGCGCGGTTGCGGTTGTCGGTCAGGCACTCGATGAGCACCGCGACGCCGTTCGGGCCGTAGCCCTCGTACATGATCGTCTGGTAATCGGCGCCACCGTCCTCCAGACCGGAGCCGCGCTTCACCGCACTGTCGATGTTCTTGTTCGGTACCGAGCTCTTCTTCGCCTTCTGGATGGCGTCGACCAGAGTCGGGTTTCCGGCCAGATCGCCGCCGCCGCTGCGCGCCGCCACCTCGATGTTCTTGATCATCTTGGCGAAGAGCTTGCCGCGCTTGGCATCGATCACGGCCTTCTTGTGCTTCGTCGTAGCCCATTTAGAGTGGCCGGACATCCGCGCGTCTCCTTCGCTTCACCAATAACGAACGCAAGCGATCCTACCGGGATCGCGTCACCCTACTGCGCGCACCATGTTCACAAACAATGCGTGAACACGATGATCACCGGTCAGTTCGGGGTGGAAGGACGTCGCGAGGACGTCGCCCTGCCGGACCGCGACGGTGTGGCCCCGGTGCCGGGCGAGCACCTCGACCGCGCCGCCGGTGGACTCGACCCAGGGCGCGCGGATGAACACGCCGTCGACCGGGCCGCCTTCGACGCCCGCGAAGTCCACGGCCGCCTCGAAGGACTCGTTCTGCCGGCCGAAGGCGTTGCGGCGCACGATCATGTCCACGCCGCCGATCGTCTCCTGGTCCTCACGGCCGTCCAGGATCTTGTCCGCGACCATGATCATGCCAGCGCAGGTGCCGTAGACCGGCAGCCCGGACCGCACCCGCTCGCGCAGCGGCTCCAGCATCCCGAAGATGACCGCGAGCTTGGACATGGTGGTCGACTCGCCGCCGGGGATCACCAGCCCGTCGATCTCGGC
This sequence comes from Streptomyces sp. H27-D2, assembly GCF_035828615.1. Lineage (NCBI taxonomy): Bacteria > Bacillati > Actinomycetota > Actinomycetes > Kitasatosporales > Streptomycetaceae > Streptomyces > Streptomyces sp. H27-D2. The sequence continues at coordinate 122,151 of NZ_JAYMZR010000006.1, forward strand.
CAGTTCCTCGGGGCGGCGCACCGGCCGGGCGAGCGCGCCGGACTCCGCGAGCGCGACGAGGTGTTCGCGGACGTCGCCCTGGAGGGCGAGGACTCCGACGACGGGAGTGGAGACGGGGGACACGGGCGGCGGCCTTTCGGAGCGGCGGGAGCGGCGGGGAGCGCGGGAGCCGGGCCCGCGAAGGCGGGCCCGGCCGGCGGGGGCGGGTACGCCGAGGGGCGGCCGACGGAGTCCGCGGGCCGCCCCTCGGGAGTCGACAGGTCCGGCTACCAGCCGCGGTTGGCGTAGCGCTCGCCCTCCGGGAGGGTGTCGCAGTTGATGCCGACCATGGCCTCGCCCAGATTGCGGGAGACGTCCGCGACGATCTTGGGGTCATCGTGGAAGGTGGTGGCCTTCACGATCGCGGCGGCGCGGCGGGCCGGGTCGCCGGACTTGAAGATGCCGGAGCCGACGAAGACGCCCTCGGCGCCGAGCTGCATCATCAGCGCGGCGTCCGCCGGGGTCGCGACGCCGCCCGCGCTGAAGAGCACGACGGGCAGCTTGCCGAGGCCCGCGACCTCCTTGACCAGCTCGTACGGCGCCTGGAGGTTCTTCGCGGCGACGAACAGCTCGGTCTCGTCCAGGGTGGACAGCCGGCGGATCTCGGAGCGGATCTGCCGCATGTGGCGGACCGCCTCGACGACGTTGCCGGTGCCCGCCTCGCCCTTGGAGCGGATCATGGCCGCGCCCTCGGAGATGCGCCGCAGCGCCTCGCCCAGGTTGGTCGCGCCACAGACGAAGGGGGTGGTGAAGGCCCACTTGTCGCTGTGGTTGACCTCGTCGGCCGGGGTGAGCACCTCGGACTCGTCGATGTAGTCGACGCCGAGCGCCTGAAGCACCCGCGCCTCGACGAAGTGGCCGATGCGCGACTTGGCCATCACCGGGATGGAGACAGCGGCGATGATGCCGTCGATCATGTCCGGGTCGGACATCCTGGCCACGCCGCCGTCCTTGCGGATGTCGGCGGGAACGCGCTCCAGGGCCATCACCGCGACGGCGCCCGCGTCCTCGGCGATCTTCGCCTCCTCGGGCGTGACGACGTCCATGATCACGCCGCCCTTGAGCTGCTCGGCCATGCCGCGCTTGACGCGCGCGGTGCCGGTCTCGGGGGCCTGGGGGGTGCTGGTGGGCGTGCTGGACACGGTTGACCTCTCACTTGGATCACGAAGGTGCGACGAGCCCGGACAGGGCCGTTCGGGGGTGGTTCCGGGCTCCGCGCCCGGTCCGCCGACCGGTGCGTGCGCGCCAGCACCGACACAACCCGTTCGGGGCGCGCACGACAAGAGCCAATCGGCGACCGGTGGCCCGCAACACCCCCCGCGCGGGTGATTCGGCGCAGGTCAGTTGCCGGTACGGTCCGCGAGCACGGCGGGCGGCTCGTCGTCCATCTCGACGGCGAGCGGGAACGGGGCGTGGCCCGCCAGCCGGAAATAGCGCACCACCCGGTGCCGCCGCACGGCCCGCGCCGCGCGCACCGAGTCGTTGTGGAAGCGCCGCGCCATCGGCACCCGGCGGACGGCCGCGGTCAGCTCCGTCATCGACTCCTCGCCGCCCGGCGCCTCCCGTACCGCCTCGGCCTGCGCGACCTCGCTGAAGACGGCGCGCAGCGCCTGGCTCAGCTCGCTCTCGGCCACCTCGCGCTGCTCCTCCTCGGCCTGCCGGGCCGCGTGCGCCGCCTGGTAGAGCACGATCGACGAGGCGGGGTCCAGCACCCCCGCGGTGCCCAGCTCCTGCGCGACGGAGGCCCGGCGCAGCAGCTGCGCGTCGAGGGCCGCCTTCGCCGCGTCGATACGGGTGTGCAGCCGGTCGAGCCGGCCCGCGGTCCAGCTGAGATAGATGCCGATGAGGAGCAGTGCGACTGCGATCCAGATGAGGGTGGTCACGGCGGGCAAGGCTACCGGCCACGCGGCGCGGGGCGCTCCGCGCAGTAGCGCCGTGACCGGTGCGTCCTTCGGCCGCACTGTCCTCAATCGCTGGGGCGCCTCCCGGCCGAAGGTCGGGGGAGGGCTGAATTTTCAGCCCGTTGGGGGCGCCTCCCGGCCGAAGGCTGGGGGAGATTGAGGACAGCGCGCCCACCGGGTCCACGCTGCGGGCCGGCTGCGCCCCTTCCCGTTCAGCCTCTGGCGAGGCCGTTCAGTCCCGGGCGAGCCCGAACCGCGCCCGCAGCCCCGTGCGTTCGTCGGCGGCGACCGAGGCCGCGCCGTCCGCCACCGTCTCGTAGACGGAGAGGATGTCCGCGGCGACCGTCGTCCAGTCGAAGCGGCGTACGTGCCGGCGGCCGGTCCGGCTCAGCTCGGCGCGGCGCTCCGGGTCGCCGAGCAGCCTTACCACCGCGGTGGCCAGCGCGTCGGCGTCCTCGACGGGGAAGAGCTCCCCGGCCGCCCCGTGGTCCAGCACCTGGGCGAACGCGTCGAGGTCGCTGGCCAGCACCGGCGCGCCCGCCGACATGGCCTCCACCAGGATGATGCCGAAGCTCTCGCCGCCGGTGTTCGGGGCGATGTAGAGGTCGACGCTGCGCAGCAGCCGCGCCTTGTCCTCGTCGCTGACCATGCCGAGGAATTCGACGCGCTCGCGCAACTCCTTGGGCAGTGTGGCGACGGCCTCCTCCTCGTCGCCGGGCCCGGCGACCAGCAGTCTGCTGCCGGGGCGGTCGGCGAGGATCTTCGGGAGGGCCTTGATCAGCGTCGGCAGGCCCTTGCGCGGCTCGTCGATGCGGCCGATGAAGCCGATCGTGCCGCCCTGCCACTCGGCCTTGGGCTCGGCCCGGTCGAAGAAACCGACGTCGACGCCGTTGGGGATGACCACCGCGTCGCCGCCGAGGTGCTCCACCAGTGTCCTGCGGGCGTACTCGCTGACCGCGATGCGCGCGCTGATCTTCTCCAGCGCGGGCTGCAGGATCGGGTACGCGGCGATCATGATCCGGGAGCGCGGATTGGAGGTGTGGAAGGTCGCGACGATCGGCCCCTGCGCGGACCAGCAGGCGAGCAGCGCGAGCGAGGGCGTGGCGGGCTCGTGGATGTGCAGCACGTCGAAGTCGCCGTCGTGCACCCAGCGCCGGACCCTGGCGGCCGACAGGAAGCCGAAGTTGAGCCGGGCGACCGAGCCGTTGTACGGCACGGGGACGGCCCGCCCGGCCGACACCACGTACGGCGGCAGCGGCGTCTCGTCGTCCGCCGGAGCGAGCACCGAGACGGTGTGGCCCAGCCCGATGAGGTGCTCGGCGAGGTCGCGGATGTGGAACTGGACGCCGCCCGGGACATCCCAGGAGTACGGGCAGACGATCCCGATCCTCAAGACTTCTCCGTTCCGGAGCTGTCGTCGGCGCGAACCCGGTCGGACGGAGCCCGGTCGGCGGCGTCCGGGGACGCGGTGTCCGGAGACGCGGTGCCTGCCGGCGGAAGCTCGGCGGAGTCCGCCGGGACCTCGTCGAGGTCGGCGAGCCACAGCCGTTGCAGCATGTGCCAGTCCTGCGGATGCTCGGCGATGCCCGAGGCGAAGACGTCGGCCAGCGCCTGGGTCATCTCGATGGCCTGCTCACGGCGGGTTCCGAGCTCGGGGACCTCGATCGCCTGGTGGATCCGGCCGCGCATGACCGAGGACTCGTCGTACCAGAGGGTGACCGGCAGCAATAGCGCCCCGGTCTGCCGCGCCAGCATCGCGGGACCGCCGGGCATCCGCGCGCTCTCGCCGAAGAACTTCACCTCGATGCCGGACGCGGACAGATCGCGGTCGGCGACCAGGCAGATCAGCCCGCCCGCCCGCAGCCGCCGGGCGAGCGTGCCGAAGGCGCTGCCGCCGGTGTGCGGCAGCACCTCCATGCCCAGGCTCTCCCGGTAGGCGACGAAGCGGTCGTAGAGCGACTCGGGCTTGAGCCGCTCGGCGACGGTGGTGAAGGGCACCCCGACCGTGGTGGTGACCCAGGCCCCGGCGAGGTCCCAGTTGGCCATGTGCGGAAGCGCGACGATGATCCCGCGCCCCTTGGCCAGCCCCTCTTCGAGGTGGTGGACGCCCTTGATCTCGATGCCGTCACGGATGCGCTGCTCGCTCCACGCCGGGAGCCGGAACGACTCCATCCAGTAGCGCAGATACGAGCGCATCCCGGCCTTGGACAGCGCGGCGAGCCGCTCGGCGGAGGCGTCGGGCACCACGCGCGCGAGGTTGGACTCCAGGCGCAGCACGCTCTTGCCGCGCCGCTTCCAGACGGTGTCGGCGATGCGCTGGCCCAGCCGTACGGCGACCGGTTCGGGCAGCCGCTTGACGGCGCTCCAGCCGAATCCGTACAGCCCGTCGGTGATCCGGTCCTTGATCATGCGGTCTCGCTCCCAGCCTGCGTCGCGGCGTCCGCCTCGGCGGCTTCCCGCCGTACGGTGACCACACGCTGGCCGAGCGTCACCAGACTGCCGACGGCGACCACCCACAGGGCGATCGGCAGCAGTACGTCGATGTGCGGCACACCGAACTTGTGCAGTCCGGCGAAGCCGCACGCGACCAGCGAGATGACCAGGCGTTCCGCGCGCTCGATGAGCCCGTTGACGTTGACCGGCAGTCCGATGCTCTCGCCGCGGGCCTTGGTGTAGGAGACCACCTGGCCGCTCGCGAGACAGAAGATCGTGACCGCGCAGAGCACCAGGTCGTCGCCGCGCCCGGCGTACCAGAGCGCGAGCCCGCCGAAGATGGCGGCGTCGGCGACCCGGTCGAGGGTGGAGTCGAGGAACGCGCCCCAGCGGCTGGAGGTGCCCGCCTGCCGCGCCATGTTCCCGTCCACCAGGTCCGAGAAGACGAACAGTGTGATGACGACGGTGCCCCAGAAGAACTCTCCCTGCGGGTAGAAGACCAGCGCGCCTGCCATCACGCCGCCCGTGCCGATGAGGGTCACGGCGTCGGGGCTGACCCCGAGGCGAAGCAGCAGGGCGGCGAACGGGGTGAGAACACGCGTGAAGAATGCACGCGCGTACTTGTTCAGCATGGCCTTCCCGGAGGGTCGATGCGGGCCGGCGACCGAGGCGGCCACCGGCGGCCCATCGTAGCCACGACGTCACGGCCCGCCGCGAACGCATCGCACCGTGCCGGGCGGCGGGGGCGCCGCCGGCCGTGGACGGGGGCGGGACTGCGTCCGGCGCGCGGGCGCGCGATGGCGGCCGCGGGGCCCGCGCGCGTAGGCGCGGCGGGCCTCAGCGGCCGGCCCGGTGCGCGCCGCCGCAGGACCCGGCCGCCCGGCCCGCCCGCCGATCGGTGTCCTTTCCGTGACCTTTGTCTGTGGAAGATCACACACCGGTCCGCCACCTCGGCCGACCGGCCGGTTCACCGCGGCCCGGGTCGGCTCGGGTCGGCCGAAAGGACGACCCCGGCCGCCCCGCCCGGTACGTCCGCGCGTACGACGTATGGACGGACCGTGACCACGGTGGAAAGCTCGGGGTACCGCAGGTGTCGACGTGGAGGCGAGACACATGGGCGACAGGACGCATGCACGTTCAGGGGCCGCCGGAAGGGCAGCTACGGCCGACCAGCCCGCAGCGCTGCGAAATGTGGTGCTGGTCGGCCACAGCGGGTCGGGGAAGACGACTCTCGTGGAGGCGCTCGCGCTGGCCACCGGGGCGGTCAACCGGGCCGGCCGGGTCGAGGAGGGAGGCTGCCTATCGGACTACGACGAGATCGAGCACCGGCAGCAGCGCTCGGTACAGCTCTCACTGGTCCCAGTCCAGTGGGGGGACATCAAAATCAATCTGCTGGACACTCCCGGATACGCCGACTTCGTCGGGGAGTTGAGGGCCGGTCTGCGGGCAGCGGACGCGGCCCTCTTCGTCGTCTCGGCCTCGGACGGGGTGGACGGCGCGACCCGCATGGTGTGGGAGGAGTGCGCGGCCGTCGGCATGCCCCGGGCCCTGGTGGTGACCCACCTGGAAGCCGCCCGCGCCGACTTCGACGAGATGACCGCGATCTGCCGCCGCGTGTTCGGCGGCGACGACCCGGACGCCGTACTCCCGCTCTATCTGCCGCTGCACGGCGAACAGGGCCCGGACGGCCACGCGCCGGTCGCGGGGCTCATCGGTCTGCTGTCCCAGCAGATCTACGACTACTCCTCGGGCGTGCGCACCGAGGCCGCGCCCGACCCCGAGCACCTCCCGCTGATCCAGGAGGCCCGCGACCGGCTGATCGAGGGGATCATCGCCGGGAGCGAGGACGAGAGCCTGATGGACCGCTATCTGGCGGGCGAGGAGATCGGCCTCAAGACCCTGGTCGAGGACCTGGAGAAGGCCGTCGCGCGCGGCGCCTTCCACCCGGTGCTGGCCGCCGCGCCCGCCGCCGAGGGGTCACGGCAGGGGCTGGGCACCGTCGAGCTGCTGGAGCTGATCACCGGCGGCTTCCCCACCCCGCTGGAGCGCGAGGCGCCGATGGTCACCACCCCGCAGGGCAGGCCGCGGGAGGCGCTGACCTGCGACCCGGACGGGCCGCTCGCCGCGGAGATCGTCAAGACCTCCTCCGACCCCTACGTCGGCCGGATCAGCCTGGTGCGGGTCTTCTCCGGCACGCTGCGCCCCGACGAGGTCGTGCACGTCTCCGGGCACGGGCTGGCGGACCGGGGCCATGAGGACCACGACGTCGACGAGCGGATCGGCGCGCTCTCCTCGCCCTTCGGCAAACAGCAGCGCACCCTCTCCCGTGCCATCGCGGGCGACCTCGCCTGCGTCGCCAAGCTGAGCCGCGCGGAGACCGGAGACACCCTGTCCGCGAAGAGCGATCCGCTGCTCATGGAGCCGTGGATCATGCCCGACCCGCTGCTGCCGGTGGCGATCAGGGCGCACAGCAAACCGGACGAGGACAAGCTCTCGCAGGGCCTGGGCCGGCTGGTCGCCGAGGACCCGACGATGCGGCTGGAGCAGAACCCGGCCACCCATCAGGTGGTGCTCTGGTGCCTCGGCGAGGCCCATGTCGACGTCGCCCTCGACCGGCTGCGCAGCCGCTACGGGGTGCAGGTCGACGCGGTGCCGTACAAGGTGTCGCTGCGGGAGACCTTCGGGGCGAAGGCCGCGGGGCGCGGCCGGCACGTCAAGCAGTCCGGCGGGCACGGCCAGTTCGCGATCTGCGAGATCGAGGTGGAGCCGCTGCCGCAGGGGTCGGGGGTCGAGTTCGTCGACAAGGTGGTCGGCGGGTCGGTCCCCCGGCAGTTCATCCCGTCCGTGGAGAAGGGGGTACGGGCCCAGGCGGCCCGCGGCGTCGCGGCCGGATACCCGCTGGTGGACGTACGGATCACGCTGCTCGACGGCAAGGCGCACTCGGTGGACTCCTCCGACGCCGCCTTCCAGACCGCCGGCGGCCTCGCACTGCGGGAGGCCGCCGGGCAGGCCCGTATCCATCTGCTCGAACCGGTCGCCGAGGTACGGGTGCTGGTGGCGGACGAGTACGTCGGAGCGGTGCTGAGCGACCTCTCGGGGCGGCGCGGCCGGGTGGTCGGCACCGAACAGGCGGGGGCGGGGCGCACGCTCGTACGGGCGGAGATCCCGGAGATCGAGATCAGCCGGTACCCGGTCGACCTGCCCTCCCTCTCGCACGGAACGGGCCGCTTCAGCCGCTCGTACTGCGGGCATCAGCCGATGCCGCCGCAGCTCGCGGCCGAGGTCCGCGAACAGCACGATAGCGCCACATAGAAGCACAGGCCGCCCGCCCCCACCGCCCCGGGGGCGGGCGGCTTTCGGTCCGGCGGCGACAGCGGCACCGCACCGCGGATACGCTGAGCACGAAGCTCAGAACATATGCCAGGAGCCGTAGTTGGGAAAAGGCCGCAGCATCGAGTATGAGCGGCATTGGGGGCGGTAATGGCTAAGGACGACTTCGACTTCAGTCCCGGAGCGCAGGTTCCGCTCTCCGGATCCGCCGGCCAGACCGCCGCCACCCAGGCGCTCGCCTCGGCCGCGTACCGCGACAGTGCCCTCACGGATCTGCTCAAAGCCGACTCCGACTGGCACAAGTCGCAGATCAAGCCGCCGAAACTGTCCATCTTCGAGCCGAACCTCGGCGAGGCGTACTCCAGAGCCGTGCAGGTGCGCATGCTCGGCGGCGCCCGCAAGGCCCTGGTGCAGTCCTTCGGCATCGAGCCCCAGACCGTCGTCGAGCACTGCCTGGCCGCCAACCGCATCCGCAAGGAGCGGGACACCCGGCTCACCATCGTGATGGGGCTCTTCGGGCTGCTGTTCCTGCCCGGCGTGCTGCTCTGGCTCGCCGTCTTCCAGCTGCAGAAGTCGCTCAAGGCGGTGTCGGACAAGCGGGCCGGGGCGCTGGGCATGGCCCTGATGGTGGCGCTCGGCGGACTGCTCGTGCTCTTCCTGGTCAAGCTGCCGTTCACCGGCTTCTGGGCGCTCTACCTGCGGGCCGTGCTGGTCGTTCCGGTGATCGGCTGGTGGTGGGCCAAGCAGATCTGCGAGCGGACCGAGAAGGACCTCAGGGAGCGCTGGAGCGGGCTGCTCACCGGCGGCGGGGTGGGCGCGAAGATCCCCGAGGCGGTGCCCCGCAACCCCAACGAGACCAGCGCGGAACAACTGCGCCAAGGGCTCGCGAAGCTCACCGCGGAGCAGCACAGCAACAGCGTCTTCTACGCCGGCCCCAAGGGGATACTGGGCATGGGCACCCGCTGGGGCAGCTGGCAGCTCGCCGAGGAGCTGGTGCAGCGCGACCCGGCCAAGGAGATCAACCCGTTCCGCAGCTGGGACGTCATACGCGCGGTCCACGACCAGCTGCGGCTGCTGGAGCGCGGCCCGCTGCACACCGGCGGCTTCCCCACCCCGTCCGTACGCCACTGGGTGGTCGTGCCGGTGGGCGAGGGAGCGACGGAAGTCGCCCGGCCCGGCGGCTCGGAGGGCGACGCCTTCCAGATAAAGGGCGCCGAGATCCAGCGGATCTGCAACGAGCAGCAGTTCGGCAGCGGCAACCGGCACTACCTCGGGGTGCAGTTCGTGCTCTGGGACGGCCAGTTGGTCATCACGCTGCTCATCACCGTGACCGTGCTGCACCACACGCTGCGGATCGAGGTGACCGGGCACGCGCTGGGCCCGGTGCATCCGCTGTTCACCACCAAGCCGAAGGCGAAGACCAAGGAGATCTCCAAGAGCGTCAGGTTCTGGGAGACCAAGACCAAGACGCTGCCGCTGGTGGAGGTCAAGGACGTCGTCCGGCTGGCGGCGCGCGCGCCGCTCACCTGGTTCCCCCCGGTGCTCGACTTCTTCGGCGGCAAGCTCTCGCTCCCCGAGCCCTTCGGGCTGCGGCACGCCTGGGCGGACAAGCCCTGGCGGCACCGCTTCATGGCGGACGACGCGCTGCGCGCGGCCACGCCGGTGCTGCGGGTGGTGCACGACGCGGCGCTGCGGGTGCTGGCGGAGAACGGCGTGGACACGGAGAAGTTCGGCAACCGCTCGTCGATGCTCAGCGGCATGGTGCAGGACCCCATGCCGCGAAAGGCGGACATGTACGACGCGTAGTGGCTGGCCGCCGGCTGATCGGGGGTGCCTGTCCAGTGGACTGGGGTGCCGCCCGGTGGACGGGTGTCCTCAAGCGCCGGACGGGCTAAATTTTCAGCCCGTCCGGCGCTTGAGGACAGCGCGGCCGAAGGCCGCGTACCCGGGAGGCAGCTCCCGGGTCAAGGCGCTAGCGCAGCGTCCACGCGTCGGCGAGCATCTGGCGGGTGTCGGCCAGCAGTTGCGGCAGCACCTTGGTATTGCCGACGACCGGCATGAAGTTGGTGTCCCCGCCCCAGCGCGGCACCACATGCTGGTGCAGATGCGCGGCGATCCCCGCGCCGGCCGCGCTGCCCTGGTTGAGCCCGATGTTGAAGCCGTGCGCCCCGGACGCCAGGCGCAGCGCCGTCATCGCCTGCTTGGTGAGCTCGGCGAGCTCCAGCGTCTCCGGCCCGTCCAGCTCGGTGTAGTCCGCGACGTGCCGGAACGGGACGACCATCAGGTGGCCGCCGTTGTACGGGTACAGGTTCAGCACCGCGTAGACGTGCTCGCCGCGCGCGATCACCAGCCCGTCCTCGTCCGATTTCGCCGGGATCGAGCAGAACGGACAGCCGTCGTCGGCCCCCGGGCCGCTCGGCTTGTTCTCCCCCTGGATGTACGCCATCCGGTGGGGTGTCCACAGGCGCTGGAAGGCGTCCTGTGTCCCGACTCCGATCTGCTGCTCCGGCTCAGTCGTCATGTGGGTCAGCATATTCCTCAGCTCGGCACGGGATGCGGCGAGGGGCGGCCCCGGCTGGGACCGCCCCTCGTGACACCCGCTCGCGCGGGTTCCGTGTCGCCGTCCGCCGTCTTCGGCCGGTGGCGTCCGGCTCGCCCCCGCGGCGGCGGGGACGGTGGGTCACACCTGGATGCGGCGCTCCACGGCGTCGGCGATCTCGTCGAGCGCCTGGTCGCGCGGCACGCCGTTCTTCTGGGTGCCGTCGCGGTAGCGGAAGCTCACCGCGCCGTTGGCGACGTCGTCGTCACCCGCGATGACCATGTACGGCACCTTCGACTTCTGGGCGTTCCTGATCTTCTTCTGCATCCGGTCCGAGGAGGAGTCCACCTCGAAGCGCAGGCCCCGCTTCTTGGCCTGAGCGGCGAATTCCTGGAGGTAGGGCACGTGGGCGTCCCCGATCGGGATGCCGGTCGCCTGCACCGGGGCCAGCCAGACCGGGAAGGCGCCCGCGTAGTGCTCCAGCAGCACCGCGAAGAACCGCTCGATGGAACCGAACAGCGCGCGGTGGATCATCACCGGCTGCTGCTTGGAGCCGTCGGCCGAGGTGTACTGGAGGTCGAAGCGCTCCGGCAGGTTGAAGTCGACCTGGATGGTCGACATCTGCCAGGTGCGGCCGATCGCGTCCTTCGCCTGAACGGAGATCTTCGGGCCGTAGAAGGCCGCGCCGCCCGGGTCCATGACCAGGTCCAGGCCCTGCTTCTCGGCCGCTGTGCGCAGGGTCTCGGTGGCCTCGTCCCAGGTCTCGTCCGAGCCGATGGACTTCTCCGGGTTCTTGGTGGACAGCTCCAGGTAGAAGTCCTCCAGCCCGTAGTCGCGCAACAGCTCCAGCACGAAGGTGAGGGTCGTGTCGAGCTCGTCGGCCATCTGCTCCTTGGTGCAGTAGATGTGCGCGTCGTCCTGGGTGAAGCCGCGGGCGCGGGTCAGGCCGTGCACCACGCCGGACTTCTCGTAACGGTAGACGGTGCCGAACTCGAACAATCTCAACGGCAGTTCGCGGTAGGACCGGCCGCGGGCGTCGAAGATCAGGTTGTGCATGGGGCAGTTCATGGGCTTCAGGTAGTAGTCCTGGCCCCCGTCGAGCTGCATGGGCGGGTACATGCCGTCGGCGTACCAGTCCAGGTGGCCGGACTTCTCGTAGAGCTTCCCGTTGGTCGCGTGCGGGGTGTAGACGAACTCGTAGTCCGCCTGCTCGTGTCGCTTGCGGGAGTAGTCCTCCATGACCCGGCGGATGACTCCGCCCTTGGGGTGGAACACCGCGAGGCCGGAGCCGATGTCGTCCGGGATGGAGAACAGGTCCAGCTCGGAGCCGAGCTTGCGGTGGTCGCGCTTCTCGGCCTCGGCGAGGAATTCGAGGTGCGCCTTGAGCTCTTCCTTGGTCGGCCACGCGGTGCCGTAGATCCGCTGGAGCTGCTTGTTCTTCTCGCTGCCGCGCCAGTAGGCGGCGGCGGAGCGCATCAGCTTGAAGACCGGGATGGCACGGGTGCTCGGCAGGTGCGGGCCTCGGCAGAGGTCCTTCCAGCACAGCTCGCCGGTCTTCGGGTCGAGGTTGTCGTAGATGCTCAGCTCGCCGCCGCCCACCTCGACGTCCGATCCGTCGTCGGCGGAGGCCGCGCCCTTGAGGCCGATCAGCTCCAGCTTGTACGGCTCGGCCGCGAGCTCCTCGCGGGCCTCGTCGTCGCTCACCACGCGGCGGGAGAAGCGCTGGCCGCGCTTCTGGATCTCCTGCATCTTCTTCTCGACGCGCTTGAGGTCGTCCGGGTGGAACGGGGTCTCGACGTCGAAGTCGTAGTAGAAGCCGTCCTTGATGGGCGGGCCGATGCCGAGCTTGGCCGCCGGGAACAGCTCCTGCACGGCCTGCGCCAGCACATGCGCGGTGGAGTGCCGCAGGATGTTCAGGCCGTCCTGCGAGGTGATCTCGACGGGCTCGACCTCGTCGCCGTCCGCCAGCTCGTACGCGAGGTCCCTGAGCTCCGCGTCGGCGCCGGAGCCGACGCGGGCCGCGACGATGGCGCGCTCGCCCTCGAAGAGTCCGCCGGCCGTAGTGCCCGTGGTCACCACGCGTTCCTCCCGCTCAACGGAATCGCGTTTGATGGTCACACGGACGTCTGACACCGGTATCTCCTGAACCTTCGGATCACGACAGCGGACGCTGCGCGCCTGAATCGTACCGAGACGACGGGCCGCATCGCGAAACGGTTGTCCGCCCGCCGCCCCGCACCGCTCCGGCCGGCCGCTGTCGTGCCCCTGCCGCCGCCCCTTTCGGAGCGCGTACCGCCTCCTCCTCCCGGCTACGTCCCGCCGCACGCCTCCTCGAAGAAGTCGAGGTTCTCGTGCAGCGACTTGAGCAGCCGGTCGCGCTCGGCGTCGTCCACCTGGACCGGGGTGACCCCGGTGGCCCCGGTGATCCGGCGGAAGCCGCCCCTGCTCTCCAGTCTGCCGCTCACCCGGATCGGCAGGCCGACGAGATGGGCGTTGCCGGCGATGCGGTACGAGTCCTCGTCGAGGGCGACCCGCACCTGCGCCACGTCCGCGCCTGCCAGCACCCGCAGCCGCGCCGCGCCCGGCCCGCCGGGCTGCTCGCGGCGCAGCCGCACCACGGTGCCGGTGATCCGCACCGGCAGCGACGGCTCGTCCCGTACGTAGCGCTCCGCCGCCTGCTGGAGGGCCGGCAGGTCGCCCGGGGAGAACTCGACGGGCTCCGGCCGGCCGGCGAACCCCTTCGGCGCACCGGCCGCGGGCGACCACTCCAGCGCGACCCGTATCCCCTCGGTGCCGCGGACCAGCCCGATGAGCGACTCGACCAGCTCATGGCAGACGCCCAGCTCCACGGCCGCCTCGAACGCCTCCATGCCGCCGGTGGCGCGCTGGTAGTCGGTGGCGTCGCGGGCCGCGTGCAGCGCCCGTTGCAGCGTGGTGACGGCCGAGCGGCCGCCCGCCACCGGGATGTACGCGGTGAGTTGCCGGCCGCCGGGCGCGGGCCCGACCAGCACCCGGTCCAGGAACGCCTCGGCCTGTTTGCGGTGCCGGGCGCCGTAGTAGCCCGCCCGGCCGTGCGTCCCGAGCACGCCCGCCAGCAGCATCGCGCGTGCCCCCGCGCGCAACTGCTCCTGCGCCGTCCAGACCGCCGCGCCCGCCGCGGCGTCCGGCACCTCGCGCCGCCAGCGGATCTCGTCGCTGGGCACCGCGAGCCCCACCAGCACCTCCCGCGCAGACGGGCTCGCGCTGCGCGTCAGCGCGGTGAGCGCTTCGGCCAGCAGGTCGACGCTGTCGGGCAGCGCGCGGCTCTGCGGCACCAGCAGGCTGGTGGTGCCCTCGGCGGCGCCGGGCGGGGTCCAGCGCGCGTAGCGGCCCGCCATCCCGCCCCTGCGCCGCCAGCCGTGCCGGGCGAGCAGCGCGGTGAGCACCGCGGGGTCCAGCTGCCCCGGGTCGGGTGGCTCGGGATCGTGGTCGTCGTTCGGCAGGTGCATCAGGGTCTCCCTCCCGCCCCGACCCGCGTCATGATCTCGCAGAGTGCCCGGTCGTCGAAGAACCGGGAGGTCGGGATCCGCACAGTGGTCCTGCGCCTGCCGGTCACCGGGTGCCCGGCCAGGTTGGTCCAGTAGCAGCAGTGCCTCAGTTCAAGACTGTCGTGGCCCGCCCGCAGCCATTCCTCCTGGTCGCGCGGCACCAGCATCACGACCAGGATCTTGTGCACCGAGACCGGACTGCGGGCGAGCTTCGTCAAGTGATCGTTGTCGATCGTGAAGCCGAAGGTCTGCCCCGCCGGGTGCGGCGCGATCTGGTACGTGCACTTGAGCTGCACCTTGATCGTCACTTCGTCGTCGACCGCGTGGCCCGGCGCGCTGTGGTTCACATGCCAGTCGATTCCGTAGTCCGGGAAGGGCTGGGCGAGCGAGCATCCGGCGGCGGCCGCGACCGCGTGCAGATAGCCCACCTGCAAGGTCTCCATGCAGGCGGTGGTAGCGAGTGCGCCGCGCAGCGGTGAGGCCCGCCCGGGCAGCAGCCCGCCCGGTTCGGGCTGCGCGAGCGCCATCTTTGAAACGCCTTTCGAGCCGAGCTGATTTCCGTACAACTGTCTTGTCTCCGCACAGGGTTGCCGTCAAACGGCCGCCGCGCGGCGGGACGGTTCGGCGGCTCCCCGGTCCGGGTATCACCAGGTCGGGCGGGGCATAGGCCATCTGCCCCGCGAGCGCGAGGAGTTGTGGACATGACGTGCTGGTTCGAGGGACCGCTTGCTTCGTTCGACACCGAAACCACAGGAATAGATGTGGAGCACGACCGCATCGTGTCCGCCGCACTCGTCGTACAGGACGCGCCGGAGGCGACGCCGCGCGCCGTCCGCTGGCTGGTGAGCCCCGGCGTCGAGGTGCCCGAGGGCGCGACCGCCGTCCACGGTCTGACCGGACCGCACCTGCGGCGGCACGGCAGGTGGCCGGCGCCGGTGATGGAGGAGATCGCACGGGCGCTGGCCGACCATTCGTCGGCGGGCACTCCGCTGGTCATCATGAACGCCCCCTTCGATCTCACCCTGCTGGACCGGGAGTTGAAGCGACACCGGGCGGCCTCCCTCAGTCACTACCTCGGCGGCCACTCGCTCTGCGTGCTGGACCCGCGGGTGCTCGACAGGCAGCTGGACCGCTACCGCAAGGGCCGGCGCACCCTCACCGATCTGTGCGCGCACTACGGCGCGGAGCTGACCGGCGCGCACGACGCCGCCGCCGACGCGACCGCCGCGATGGAGGTCGTACGAGCCGTGGGCCGCCGCTTCGCGGCGCGGCTGGAGCGCCTGAGCCCCGCCGAACTGCACACCCTGCAGGCCGTATGGCACGCGGCGCAGGCGCGCGGCCTCCAGGCGTGGTTCGCGCGCAACGGCTCGGACGAGGCATGCGACCCCGCGTGGCCGCTGCGCCCCGCACTGACCGCCGCCGCCTGAAGACGCCGTCGCAACACCAGAGACGGCGGAGGGGCGCCCCGGAGCCTTCGGGCTTCGGGCTTCGGAGCCGCAACGAAAGAGGCCGGTCGCTGCGTTGGCAGCTGACCGGCCTCATGAGGTGGGCGATACTGGTTTCGAACCAGTGACCTCTTCGGTGTGAACGAAGCGCTCTCCCACTGAGCTAATCGCCCGAGCATTCCTCGGGACTCCCCTCGGAACGCACCGAACAATACAGCCCGCGACGCGCTTCCTTCAAACCGCGTCGCGGTCCGGTGGCGCGGTGGCCAGCAGCGACCGCAGACCGCGTCGCCCGGCCCGCATCATCAGCACGTGGTTGGCGAGGAATACGGGGCGGGCGGGCAGCGCGAGCCGCCGCATCAGCGGCTTGCGGACCTCCACCTCCTGCTCGTAGAGCGCGCGGGCGCCCGCGCCGCGCGGCAGCACGGTCCAGCGCGCCCAGCCCAGCAGGTCACCGCTCATCGCGATCTCCAGCACGCCGGTCGCCGGATCACGGCGCTGCTCGCGGGCGGTCACGACCAGTTCGTACGGGAGCGCCGAGCGGAAGCGCGCCGAACCGGTCCGCTCGTCGATCCGGCTCACCGAACGCACCTGCGGCCACCACAGCGGGTACTCCTCGGCCCGCTCCAGCACCGCGAAGACGGCTTCCGGCGTGGCGTCGACGTCCCACACACTGCGAAAGCGGTATCGGCTCCAGTCCACGACCACCAGTCTCCTCCTCGGCTCCCCGCCGATCCACGCGCGGCACGATGGGACGGACGGAGCCGGCCGGACCCCGACACCAGCGGGCGGGCCGCCCGCTGGACAGCACGGCACGAGGCGGAACGGACAGCACGGCACGAGGCGGGAACGGAACACTCCCCTCCGCTCCCTCCCGACGTACTCAGCCCCGACCTGAGTATCCGGCCCCATCCCCCGGGGAGAGGCCGAGGCGCACACTCCACGGCATGAAGTTCGCCACACCCGTCGAAGAGCTGCGGCACCTCGATCACACCCTGGCCCGGCTCGACGCGGACAGGGCGAGACTCCTGGCCCGCCGCGCCCAGTTGATCGCCATGCTGCGGGCACACCCCGCGCCCGGCGCCCGCTGGGGCCCGCCACCGCGCCCGGCACAGCAAGCGCGCCGGGCCTACGCGGGACCGCCGGGACCGGCCGTACCCCCGGCGCCGCCCTGGCCCGGAGCGGCGTCCGCACCGGGCCCCGACACCTCCCCGCCCAGCGCGCAGAACGTCCTGCTGACGCTCGGCGGCGCCCTGTTGGCCATCGCCGCGATCGCCTTCCTGCTCGTCAGCTGGGGTCACCTGGGCATCGGCGGCCGAGCCGCCGTGCTCGGCGCGGTGACCCTCGCGGCGATGGGCGCCCCGGTGCTGCTGCTGCGCCGCGCGCTCACCGCGACCGCCGAGACCGTGGCCTGCGTGGGCCTGGTCCTGCTGGCGCTGGACGCCTACGCGCTGCACCGCGTGGCGCTGCCGGAGGCGGACGGGCCGGGCTACGCGGCGGTGGCGAGCGCCATCGTGGCCGCGATCTGGGCGGCGTACGGCCTGACCGTGCGGGAGTTGCGGCTGCCGCTCCCCGCAGCCGTGGGCATCGCCCAACTCCCGCTGTTCCTCTGGGCCGCGTCGGTGTCGGCCGGCCCCTTCGGCTTCGGCACGGTACTGCTCGGCACCGCCGCCCTCGACACCGCGCTCGCCCTCCGGGGCAGCAATACGGCGCTGCGGCTGACCGCGGCCGGCGGTACCGCGCTCACCGGCTCGTTCGGGCTGCTGACGGCCGTCGGCCTGTCCGTGACCACCGACGACCCGGTGCCCGCCGCGCAGGCCGCCGCGCTGCTCTGCGGCAGCGCCGCCGTCGCGCTGTACGCCGCCCACTGGACCGCCTCCCGCACCCGCTCGCTCACCCTGGCCGCGAGCCCGGCCGCGCTCGCCGGGCTCGCTCTGGTGATCGCGCCGGGCGGCATGCTGCGGCTCGGACTCCCGGCCGGGTGGACCGTGTTCGGGTATCTGCTGTGCGGCTGCGCGCTGCTGGCCCTCGCGGGCGCCGGGCTGCCGCGCCCGTTCCCGGCCGGACTGGCCGCCGCCGCCGCGCTGGTGCACGCCTGCGCGCTGCTCTGGACGCTGCCCACGCTGGCGACGGCCGTGCTGGGGCCGGTCGGCTGGGCCGGCTCGGTGTGGTCGGGCGCGCCCGAGAGCGCGCGTCGGGCCCTGGGCCCGGACTTCTCCTGGACGGGCGGCACCGCGACCCCGGTGGTGCTCGCCGTCGTGGCGGCCGCGGTGCTCGCGGCGAGCCGCCGGCCCGAGCTCCGCACCTGGCGCGTCCCGGCCGAGCGCGGCGCCCTCGTCCTCGGCTGCGCCGCGAGCGCGACGCTGCCGGTCGCGCTCGATCTCGCCTACCCGATAGCGGTACTGCTCCTGGTCGCCGTCGCCTCGGTGCTGCTGCTGGCCACGGCGACGCTGCGGACCGACCCGATCGCGCTCACGGCGCTGCTCTGCGCGTGCGTCGTCGCGCTGACCGCCATCCACTGGGCGCTGGCCGAGCAGACGATGACGCTGATCGTCCTCGGCGCGCTGCTCGCCACATTCACCGGCGCCGCCGTGGCCGCGCAGGGCCGGGTACACCGCTCCGTCGCCGCGTGCGCCGCCGTCCTGTGCGGCACCGCGCTCGCGGTCGCCGGCCCCGCCGCGCTCGATCTGCCCGCCCACCACATCGCGTTCGTCGTGCTCGCCGTCGTGTCGGCGACCGCGTTGGCCGCCGCCCGGCTGCGCGCGCACCCGACGGGGCTGCCGGTCGAGTGCGCGGGCTACCCCGGTGCGGCCCTCGCGATCGGACTCACCGCGAGCCACCCGGCCACCCTCGCACTGGCCCTCGGCTGGTGCGGCGTGCTCGCGGCGGGCATCGCGCTGCGCCCCGACCGCAGGCCCGCGGCCTACGCGGCGACCGCGCTGTTCGTACTCGCCGCCTGGGTCCGGCTGGCGGCGTCCGGCGTCGAGGTCCCGGAGGCGTACACGCTGCCCATCAGCATCCCGGCGCTGGCCATCGGCTTCCTGCGCCGCCGCCGCGACCCGAGCGCCTCGTCGTGGGCCGCGTACGGACCCGGCCTCGCGGTGACCCTCGCGCCGTCCCTGATCGCCGCTTGGGGCGACTCGCACTGGCTCCGCCCGCTGCTGCTGGGGCTCGCCGCGCTCGCCGTCACGCTGCTGGGCGCCCGCTGGCGGCTTCAGGCGCTGCTCGTGCTGGGCGGCGCGGCGCTCGGTCTGGACGCGCTGCACGAGCTCGCTCCGTACATCGTCCAGGTCGTCGGCGCGCTGCCCCGCTGGCTGCCCCCGGCGGTGGCCGGACTGCTGCTGCTGGGTTTGGGCGGGACGTCCGAGCAGCGGCTGCGCGAGGCCCGCCGGATGCGTGACGCGCTCGGTCGCATGCGCTGAGCCGCGGCTGCCGCCGAACGGGTGAAATATCGAAGGCACGG